>NZ_JAUBOX010000178.1:0-3347 GCF_036700445.1 Microcoleus sp. T3_B1 | reverse complement strand
ACTAGACCAACGTTTAATTGACCGCACCGTAGAAATTGCCAAACAAAAAGGTGGATTTGGCTCATCTCAACTTAAAGCGGCTTTAGATTCCTCCCCGTTATGGGGAGCCGGGAAAGTCGAAGATACATATAATCTATTGGGTCATGATGAGCGGAAAGCAGTAAGCATGATAGCTGCTGTGCAGGGGCGGGAGCCAGCAGAAATTGCCCGGGAAGCAGGTGCACCCATCCTTAATAGTTCCAGCTTAAAAACGGCCTTAGATTTAAACTGGGATAATCCAGTAGAGCGTCAAAATGCACTCTTAATTATCCTAAGTAGCTTAGATTCGGTGGAAGAATGGATGCAAAGCCAGTCTGATTGTGATGAATTTGAAGTAGTTCAAGAGACTCTGGATGTTGCCCGAGTCATTGAATCCCAAAATGTGACTTTCGACTCACAAGGCGTTCCGAGTTTAAGTAAAGGGGTCGCAAAAGATCGTCGCATTTCTATTGAAGACCCAGATATGCGGCATGGGCGTAAAAGCCGCTCTAAAAAAATAGATGGATATAAACGCCACGTTCTTAAAGATTTAGAGAGTGGTGTAGTTTGCGCGGTGGCGTTGACACGCGCCAATACTCCAGAATCTGCTGCTACAATTGACCTAGAACGTGACTTAAAATTGCAAAATATTCACCTATCTGAGTTACATATCGATCGGGCTTATTTATCTAGTCATTGGGTGACACAACGGGATGATAAATTACAGATATTTTGTAAGGCGTGGCCGGTCAAAAATTCTGGAAGGTTTGATAAAAATTCTTTTTTTCTTGACTGGGATACGCATTTAATTAGCTGTCCTAATCAGGTAAGTATCCCATTTGAACCCGGAAAAATTGTTCATTTTCCTCAGAATGAATGTGCAATTTGTCCTCTGAGATCTGGTTGCACGAATAGTAAAAGAGGACGGACTGTATCAATTCATCCTGATGAAGCCTTAATGCAAGAGTTGCGAGCACGTCAATCCACTGCTATTGGTAGAATAGACTTAAGAAAACGTACTACAGTTGAACACTCTCTGGCTCATATTGGGCATTGGCAGGGGAACCGTGCTCGCTATATCGGGCAGCGGAAAAATCTTTTCGATCTACGGCGAGTCGCTGTCGTCCATAATCTTCATGTCATTGCTCGAATGGATAAGGTTCGGCCAATTACACCAGGCATAAAGTCGAACTCATGGACTGGCTAATTTCATAAAGTCTTTTTTTTGTCAACTCCTAATACTGAACCGACGCCCTAGCACGAATTAGCGATTATGCGTAGTCTTAAGAATCTCCGACTCTTTACAGGCGGAATGCACGTTTTTCTTCTTGTATGGTTTGGGCAACTGGTATCCCTCATCAACGTGAGTTCAATGGAGTACGATCGCGACAAAACAGGGGACTATTGGGCAGAGTATCTCTCGTGGCAACGTAAGCGAACGTCAGCCGAACGGGTGTAGCGATTAAACTCCATCGAACTCACGTTACGTTACGGTTTACTGTACTGTTGCAATACTCACTTGGCCGCGATCGCCCGATGTTCCTGTGCCAGCCGCTTGCTTGCCGTCTTGTTCTTTGAACAGCGATCGCTCACTTGAAGGAACAGCGATCGCAAACAAATCACTTTTCTGTAAAACTCCAAACACCATTCCAGTGTTCTGGCACACCCTCCGTCATCAATTGCTCAATTCTCTCCAAATAAAGGAGAGCAGTTTTATCTGAAGGATGTACAGCAATCACCCTCTCAAAACAGCCTCTCGCAGCTTCCAGCTTATCTTTGTGCCGATATAATTTCAATCCTTCCTCAAAATCCGGTTTTGTTTTCAACTTCAGTACCCTCACATCCTCATGTTCTGCATCCAGCACCTCATAAACCGCGATCGCCTCATTTCGACCCTTCACAATCGCCCGGTCTAAAAAGCGCAATTGGTATTCATCGGCATTAGTTGAATCATCTAGCGCTTGCTGAGAAATCAGCAGAGAAACGCCGTAAAACTTCGTTAGCCCTTCCAACCGTGCCGTTAAATTAACATTGTCAGAAAAAGCATCACCCTGCATCCGGTTCTCTTCGCCGACCATGCCCAGCATCATGTGACCCACATGAATACCAATCCCAATCTTAATAGGTTGCTCACCTGCCTGAAGTCGTCCCTGATTAAATTGCTCCACGACTCTAAACATAGCAACGCCCGCCGCCAAAGCATCATTGCCTCCATCTGGAAAAACAGCCATCATACCGTCCCCCAGAAACTTGACAATCAAGCCATGATTGGTACGGATTTCTGGACTAACTTGCTGCAAATAAGTATTGACAAAAGCAAAATTTTCCTTAGGAGTCATTTTTTCAGACAGCGTAGTAAAGGAGCGAATGTCAGAAAACATCACTGCCATAACTTTGCTGACGTGATCTCCTAATTGCACATCAGTAATACTTTTCTTCCGCAGAAAACGCAGATAATCATGAGGAACAAAGCGACCATAAGCTGTCAGCAGCTCTTCCAAATTTTGATTTGCCCGAGTCAATTCCTTCTCTCGTGCTTTGACAGTGTTGACCATCTGAGTAAAGACTCGTGCCAGTTGTCCTAATTCGTCACTGCGTTTAGCAACCTCTGTTAGTGCATCGGGTTGAAAGGCATCTCGTTCCACCTCAGAAGCAGCACTTGTCACCTTACCAACTTGCTCAATATATGCTGCTTGACGTAAAATTTCAGCTTTGAAAAGTCCTTCAGCTTCCTGTCGCTTGAGGAAATTCAAATAGGCATTGGAGTGATAGCGGATGCGAGCGATCAGTTCCATGCGCTCAGGTGGTTTCACTAGGTAGTCATTTGCGCCTAGTTCAAATGCCTTGGCTTTGATAATAGGGTCTTCTTTACTGGATAATACAATTAACGGAATATTGCAGGTAAAAGTGTCTTTGGAGCGGAGAAATCGAACTAACAGCAAGCCGTCCATTTGGGGCATAACCAAGTCTTGCAAGATGACTGTTGGCTGGCACTCCTCGGCAAAGTCAAAGGCTTGAGTCGGATCGCTACAGTAGTGAAATACCATGTCCTGTTCGGATGCCAACATTCGACGAATGGCTTCACAAACAATGGATTGATCGTCAATTAATAAAACTGTTATTTGCTCGTGCATCAAAGTTGTCATAAGTGGTAATAAGAAGGAAGAAGGCATAGACAGCGAGCTTTTGACTCTTCCGTGTTTTACGTTTAATTAGGTAAGTGAATTGACTTAATTAGCGATTCAGTGTCATATTTTGGCGGAGGGTAGTGCCGATCGCATCTGGTGATAAAACCTCTACAGCAGCATTCAACTCAACCGCTGCTTTAG
>NZ_JAUBOX010000044.1:0-60730 GCF_036700445.1 Microcoleus sp. T3_B1 | reverse complement strand
AAAATTACCAATTGGTAAGGGCCGCCGTTGTACAACCACTCATCGAGGGAAGCTGCTTCCCAGATTGGGTAGAAGTGTAAGCCAATGGCGTTAGATGAAGGAACAACTGCACCTGTGATGATGTTGTTACCGTACATCAAGGAACCTGCTACTGGTTCGCGGATGCCGTCGATGTCCACTGGAGGGGCAGCGATGAAGGCGATGATGTAGCAAATGGTGGCGCTCAGGAGGGTAGGAATCATCAAGACTCCGAACCAACCTACATAAATGCGGTTGTCGGTGCTTGTGACCCACTCGCAGAAGCGTTCCCAGACGTTGGCGCTTTCGCGCTGCTGTAAGGTTGTTGTCATGGTTTTATGATTGCTGTATTTGGTTGTCAATGTTCGGATGATGTTTATATTATTACGCCTATCGTTAAGGTTTGTAAAGGGGTTTAGCGACAGTTAAACTGATGACTGTGATTAGGAAAGCTGATGAAAGGAGAAAGATGGCCGTAACTTGCGGGGCCCGACGCCATCGCCCCCGCGCGAAACAGAGAAATAGCAAAACTTAAGTACCCAATAGTTTGCTAAACTTATCCGTAATTCATCGGCGAGAGGAAGTTTTATGTGGAAAGTGGCAGAATTTGGAAAATTAGTGGGAGTCTCAGGCTCTACGTTACGGCGCTGGGAAAGTGAAGGCAAGTTAATCCCTGACAGGACATTGGGAAACCAGCGCCTTTATTCAGAAAGTCACCTTAATACAGCCCGCAACCTGAAGACTGGTAAAACGCCACCCAGTAGAGTTATCGTATATTGTCGAGTTTCCTCCACTGGGCAAAAACAAGACTTGCTTCGTCAAGTACAGGCTATGGAACAATTCTGCTTGGCGCAAGGCGTTGCTATCACGGATTCCATTCAGGAAGTTGGGGGTGGACTCAACTTCAAGCGTCCTAAGTTTTTGCAAATCGTACAATGGGCGATACTGGGCGAAGTCAGGGTGCTGTATGTCGCCCACAAAGATCGGCTGTGCCGATTTGGTTTTGAACTCGTCGAGCAAATCTTACAGTGGAATGGTGGGACGGTTATTGTCGCCAACGCGGAAAGCCTTTCACCGTATGAAGAATTGACTCAAGACTTGCTTTCAATAATCCATTGTTTTTCTTCCCGCCTTTACGGACTGCGGAAATACAAAGCAAAAGTTAAAAATATTATAGAAGGTATAGATCCTTGTGCGGATTCCGCTATACTTGATCAGGCCAGCAACTCCAAAGAAGTTTAACTATGTTTGGGATCAAGCGATCGCTAAAACTAAATAACCTAGAAGCGACTTTGATGCCAAAACACGCAGGATTCCGACGTGTAGTGTTTAACATGGGGTTGAGCTTGCGAACTCAAATGTACGGCGAGGGGCAATTCACAGACTCAAAGGTACTTAACGAAGTTAAAAAAGTTCTTACCAACCACGTCAAGAAACAGCCTGAATTTGGTTGGATGAATCAGTTGTATAGTCGAGTTTATCAAAATGCTTTGATTAACTTGAAAGATGATTTTAGTAGGTATCGCTCTGGGAAGGCAGGTCATCCGAAATTTGCTAGTCGCCGGGACGGTCAATCTTTTACGGTTGATTCGTCTAACGGCAAAGTTTTACTAAACGCTGGCAGCACTATCAAAATTCCTACCTTGGGAAATTTTCGGCTCTACGAAGCCCGCTTAATTCGGTTACGTGTCTCAAACTATTACGATTTCAAAAGAAGGAAGTCGTTGGTTTCTTTCCTTTTGCGTTGATGCCGAACGTTTGCCAGTTCAACAATCTGAAAGGTCTGTAGGAATCGATGTAGGCATTAATTCTTTTGCCACCCTGTCAAACCAACAGGTCTTTGATGCGCCGAAGCCGTTAAAACAAGCGAAAACCAAGCTTGCTACCTTGCAACGCCCAGCCTCAAAACAGGTAAGAGGCTCCCAAAATCAGCGCAAAACCTACAATAAAATTAGCCGACTTCACGCACGGATAGCTCGTATTCGTTTAGATTTACTTCATAAGGAATGAGAATTAAATAACTTCCACTCTTGAAAGTGGGATGGGCGTCCCGCCCGTCCAAAAAAGACGGGCGGGACGCCCATCCCACAATAACAATTAAAATTGTAAGTTATTTAATTCGCGATCCTAAGCTAACAACTCCCACCGTCCCAACTTTCAAGCTAATCAAGATTGAAAGTTTGAACGTTAAGGGCATGATGGCGAATCACAAGCTGGCTGAGGCAATATCGGATCTAGGATTTTACGAATTCAAACGCCAACTTGATATGGCGTGCAAAATGTATGGGGCAAATTTAGTGCTGGTAGACCAATTATTCCCCAGCACTAAAACTTGCTCTAATTGTGGCACTAAAAAAGATATGCCACTAAGCATTCGGACTTTTGATTGTCCTGCTTGTGGCATATCTTTAAGATAGGGATTTTAACGCCAGCCTCAACATTTTGAATTGGGAACCCTCGGCAGCCAGGGGGGTAGCCTACTTATCTTGGGATTAGCCGTCTACCCAACAGCGTAGGAAGTAAACTCCGAATTGTGTCTAAAAATGGGTTTAGAAAAGTTTAGGTAAGTTTTACAAAGCAGAAACAGGAGCGATCGCAGGTGGAGAGGCCGGGATGCGAGGAGGTGGAGAAATCCTGAACTGCTGGAGTTGCTGCGGGGTTAGTGATCGCAAAATTCTCAGTCCGAGGGTGTCTCTGGAGATGCTTAAAGCGTAGGATGGCTCCAGATACGGGCGGAAATTGGATTTGTTGTTCAAATAGCATTCCATGAAAGCTAGGCTGAGTCCGCTGAGGTAGCGGCGGGCTAAAGCTGGTTCGGGCCCGATCGCCTGTGGTGGTGGCAGAAAGAGGCTTTGAGGGGATTCCTCGATCGTTGAGAAGTGAGTCCCATTGTTCATCAGTACGAGATATTTGTTGGGCGATGTCAGCCAAGTGAACGGTTGAATTTGTTCGAGCAAAGCGGGGGCGACGGTATCGGCGCTGCCTGCGATTAGCATGACTGGGATTTGGATTTTGCTGAGGTTTGTTTCTCCGAGAATGCTGCTGACGATCGGGTTGACGGCGATCACAGCTTTGATGCGCGGGTCGTCGAAATTGTACTGGTTGCGCTCTAGGCCGCGGGCGCGGCACTGCAACAGTAGGGAGAGGTTCCAAGTATCGTTTTCGAGTCCGCAATCTTTGTCTAGCTGTGCAAAATTAATCCCTGCCCCGGCTAATGCTAAAGCCGTATAGCCACCGAAAGACTGGCCGATGACGCCGACTCGCTGCAAGTCGAGCTGCCCTTGGTAGGTCGGATCGGTTGTAGAAAGTTTGGTTAAATAATCGAGCAGGTCTTTGATGTCGAGGGGGCGGTTGACAAATTCTGCTGGTTCTGCTACTTGATTGGCTCTGCCTGTTACTAAGTCTTGGATTTGTTGGGCGTTGCTGCCGGGGTGTTCGGGGACGGCGACGGCAAAGCCGTAGGAGGCTAGGTGTTTGGCTAAATATTGAAAGGAAAGGCGATCGGAACCTAAACCGTGGGAAATTACTACTACTGGGGCCGGTTGCGGGCTCCGCTGCGGCAGGTAAATGTCCATATCAAACGTGCGCTCCTCTTCGAGGGCTTCGCTAACGCGATTTGGACTCGTCAAAGTTACCGATGATTTTTTCCAAGTATAGGGGCCCGGTAGCTGGGGCTGCAGCATGGCGGCGGGCGGTATGGCGGGTTCAGAGGCTGCTTGTGCTTCGGACAATTGAGCGACTCCAGCGATCGTCTGATTGGAACGGTTGATCAGCGATGTGAGCTCGTTGGCGATACCTAAGCCACGGGCGATGTCAATCCTGATGCCATAGGTGGGGAATTTCCGCAGCACGTTGAGAATTGTCAGGCCTTCGGGATCTGAGGCTGCTAAAATCAGGGCGGCTCGGATGGCATAAAATCCAGGCTGCCGAGCTTTGGTTTGAATTACTCGGCCCAACCGTTTCAGCAGCACTTCTCCTTGAGGCGTGTAGAGAAATTGGGCGATCGTCACGGGGCTGATTTCAGCTTTCGCTTGCAGGGCGCTGCGAATCTCAGCTAGCTGAGATTCTTTGGCGTACTGAGCGAAGCCGTCCAAGTTTGAGTCTATTTTGCCTTCTTTGGCGAACAGTGCCAGGGATTCGATGGGAACTGATTCTTCTAGTGGCCCGTAAGTTACGTAAATTCGCTCGGCACCCATTGCCGGTGCGGCGGTGCAAACAGCCGTGAATGCACACAATCCTAGGTATTTTGGGGCGATCGACCGCCGAGTGCGAAGGGCAGCAGTGGAGAGGCTCGAAAACAGACTGTTCATAACTTTCACACCTAGGACTTCTAATAATTAGTCGGTGAAATGATGTAAATTGTTTCGCCAACATTTAATGCCAAAAAATCGATCTGTTGCTTGGGATGCTTCGGAAATTAGGTTATCTTGGGAAGCATAGCCAAAAAAGCAATTTTCTGACCTGACAAGACTAGCTGAAATTTAAAATTCAACACCCAGGGGTCAAACCTACTGGAATGCCCATTGATTATTTTTTCAGCTATGCAAGATATTTTCGATCGAGTTTGTAACTACAGCCTGAGTGGGAGAATTTATGATGTTCAATGCAACTGCTATCCTGATTGACGCTTTTGTGCAAGAGTTGCAGGCCGGCTACCGTCGCACCTACGGCAAGTACAAGCCTGACTACCCTGAAATTATCGCCTGGGCAGGGACTATGGCTCTGGAAAATATCGCTAACTGCGATGCTCTTTACCACAATGTGGAACACACAATGCTCGTGGCTTTGGTGGGACAAGAGATTCTCCGCGGCAAACATATTCGCGAAGGGGGAGTGTCGCCGGAAGATTGGCTGCACTACCTGATCTCGCTGCTGTGTCACGATATCGGCTACGTCAAAGGTGTTTGCCGCCAAGACCAAGAAGCTGTGGGACTATATGCTACGGGTATTGACGGGGGCATGGTTTCTGTGCCGATCGGCGCAACTTCTGCCAGTTTAACTCCTTATCATGTCGATCGAGGAAAACTCGTAATTGACGAACGCTTCGGGGGCCACACATTAATTGATGCCGAACAAATCAAGCGCAATATTGAATTGACGCGCTTCCCAGTTCCGGCTAGCGAAACTCATCAAGACCGAAATAATTATTCTGGACTCGCTAGGGCCGCTGATTTGATCGGTCAGTTGAGCGATCCAAATTACCTGCGAAAAATAAGTGCCCTGTTCTACGAATTTGAGGAAGTCGGCACTAATAAAATCTTGGGCTACAAGTCTCCGGGAGATTTGCGGCAAAATTACGCCAAGTTTTATTGGAATGGAGTTTTTCCCTACATTCCTGCAGCTTTGAACTACTTGGAATTGACCCAGGGAGGCAAACAAATTATTGCCAACCTCTACGCCAACGTATTTCAGGTAGAACACGCTGAACCGCTCGCTTTCAAGCATAACGCTCAAGAATTCACCAAATTCCCCGCCAATCGCAAATTAAACGGCGAAAAAGATGGTGATTATATTCAACCTTCCGTGTTGCCCGGAGAAAACAAGCCATTTGGGGATTTTCCCGACTTAAATTTGTGATAGATAATTTACGCGCTGAATTAGGCAGCTATAAAGACGATTCATAATTAAAAAAAGATGAATGTTTTAGTGGGGCTTCCTTTTCTGTCAGCTATAGTAGAGCTAAAAATTAGTTGTTTATTAGGAAGAGTGCGGTCATGGAAACCAAAAATATTGAAGTCGTTTTTAGCTTTGATACAACTGGCAGTATGTACCCTTGTTTGACACAAGTTCGTCGGAAAATCAAAGAGACGGTAACGAGATTGCTCGATGAAATTCCTGGCATTCGGATTGGCATTATTGCCCACGGAGACTATTGCGATGCTGACAGCACATACGTAACTAAACACCTCGATTTGTCAGGCGATGTCGGCACAATTTGCAATTTTGTTCAAAATGTAGAGCCAACTGGCGGCGGCGATGCTCCAGAATGTTATGAATTAGTCTTGCACGAAGCTCAGTCACTTTCTTGGACTCCAACTAATTCCAAAACCTTGGTACTAATTGGCGACGACATCCCGCACGCACCCGCTCAAACTCCTCAAAAACTTAACTGGCGTCATGAATTAGATAAGTTAGCACAGATGGGAATTACCGTTTACGGCATCCAAGCTCTCAACTGTCCACACGCCAGTTTATTCTACAAAGAACTAGCCGAAAAATCTGGCGGTTTTCACCTCAATCTTGACCAATTTTCTTACATTACAGATTTATTTTTAGCAGTTTGTTACCAACAGTCATCTAACGAACAACTACAAGCTTACGAACAAGAAGTTGTCAGTCAAGGTCGCATGAGTCGCGGATTAAACAAGATGTTTGATACCATGCTAAAGCGGGAAGACGTGGCTGTTTACGAATCAGCAGAAGTGCGAGCCGTAAAACCGGGGAGATTTCAGATTCTTGAAGTAGACAGCGAGATTTCAATTAAAGCTTTTGTTTTAGAGAATGGTTTGGCTTTTAAAACGGGGCGCGGATTTTATGAGTTTACTAAAACAGAAACTATCCAAGGTAAGAAAGAAATTGTACTGATGGAACGTTCTACAGGGGATTTGTTTGAAGGAGAAGCGGCGCGAGAAATGTTGGGTTTGCCAATGGGCGAGACTGTCCGCATCAAACCGAGCAATCTAGAAAAGTATGCGGTTTTTGTGCAAAGTACCTCGGCTAATCGCAAGCTGATGGGTGGAAGTCGTTTCCTTTATGAAGTTGAAGATTGGGATCGTTAATCGCATCTTAAATCTCCAAACTACAACCGCAGAGTGACCCAGAGCGTGGTAAAATCCGCTATAAGTAAGGTAATATCCGCCATAAGCACCCGACAAATATTTGGTGCGTCGATGACTATACGATCTGTGTTTATCCTATACATCTGCGGTTAAAAAATATACATTTTCAAATTAATATGCAACCCGAAATCCAGCAGCAAATTCAACAGTTGAGGCAGCAGCTACAGGAAGCTAGCTATGCTTATTATGTTCTCGATGCGCCGATTATGCCAGATGAGGTGTACGATCGACTTTATCGCCAGTTGCAAGAATTAGAATCAGATTATCCTGAATTAATTATTGCGGAAAGTCCGACTCAGCGCGTGGGAGAACAGCCTGCTACTCAATTTTTTAGCGTCAAACACAATATTCCTCTCTACAGTTTGGAAAATGCTTTTAATTTTGAGGAATTTGCTAAATGGCAGGAACGCTGGCAAAGGGTAGCACCTTCCCTAACCCCCGGTCAAGAAGGAAATGCACCCCCCCTAACCCCCCCTTATCAAGGGGGGGGACAAGAGGGAATAACATCTTCCATTAGCAATAAGGAAAATAGGGAAATTACTCCCCCCCTTAGCAAGGGGGGGTTGGGGGGGGTTTCCTATGTTTGCGAGTTAAAAATTGACGGTTCTGCTTTAGCGTTAACCTATGAAAATGGAGTTTTAGTTCGCGGTGCGACGCGGGGAGACGGCATCGCCGGAGAGGAAATTACTCAAAATGTTAAAACTATTCGCTCGATTCCTCTGAAGATCAATTTAGATAATCCGCCGCCTGTTGTGGAAGTGCGGGGAGAGGCTTTTTTGTCTTTAGCTGTGTTTGAGGAAATTAATCGGGAACGGGAAAAAGCAGGGGAACAATTGTTTGCTAATCCTCGCAATGCTGCGGCGGGTACGCTGCGGCAGTTGGATTCTAAAATTGTGGATAAGCGCAAATTAGATTTCTTTGCTTATACTCTGCATTTAGATCAAGGTAACGAGGGTAACACGCAGTGGGAATCGTTGGAATTGTTGCGACGAATGGGGTTTAAGGTGAATCCCAATCGCAAAATTTGCTATTCTTTGGATGAGGTTCGGGAGTATTACGAATATTGGGATACTGAGCGGCGGAATTTGCCTTACATGACGGATGGGGTTGTTGTTAAGATTAATTCGGTTTTGCTGCAAAAACAATTGGGTTTTACTCAGAGGTTTCCGCGTTGGGCGATCGCCCTGAAGTATCCCGCGGCCGAAGTCCCTACAATAGTAGAAGCTGTCACCGTGCAAGTAGGCAGAACCGGGGCTCTAACTCCTGTAGCGGAACTGAAACCGGTGCAGTTGGCGGGGACGACGGTTTCGCGGGCTTCTCTCCATAATAGCGATCGACTTTCCGACCTAAATCTCCATATTGGCGATACTGTAATTGTCAGAAAAGCTGGGGAAATTATACCAGAAGTTGTGCGAGTTTTGCCGGAACTTCGCCCCCAAAATGCTCAACTTTTTCAAATGCCTAGTTGCTGTCCCGAATGCGAACAGCCTGTGGTTCGGGAAAAGGGGGAGGCCGTTACTCGCTGCATCAATACATCTTGTCCGGCAATTTTGAGGGGTTCGCTGATTCATTTTTGCAGCCGGGATGCTCTGGATATTAACGGTGTTGGCGAAAAGTTGGTGCAGCAAATGGTTGATAGCAATCTGGTGCATTCTGCGGCGGATTTGTACGATTTGACAGCGGAAAGATTGATGAGTTTGGAACGCATGGGTAAGAAGTTAGCAGAAAAGTTGGTAAGTGCGATCGCCCAATCGAAAAATCAACCTTATTCGCGCGTACTTTACGGCTTGGGCATCCGCCACGTCGGCAGCGTGAATGCTCAATTGCTGACAGAAAGGTTTGCAAATGTAGAAGAGTTAGCAGGGGTATCGGCGGCATCGATTGAGGGCGTTTACGGCATCGGGCCGGAAATTGCTCAAGCTGTTTATCAGTGGTTTCGAGTGCCGGCTAATCAAAGTTTAATTGCACGGTTGAAAACTGCGGGCTTGCAATTGCAGTCAGAAGTAAAAAATCCCAATTTAGCCAGCACAAATTTACAACTTGCAGGCAAAAGCTTTGTGCTTACCGGAACTTTGCCCACTTTGAAACGAGATGAAGCTAAAGATTTGATTCAAAAAGCAGGAGGTAAAGTCACAAGTTCTGTGAGTGCTAAAACTGATTATGTGGTTGTGGGAGAAGATGCGGGATCTAAGTTGGAAAAGGCTCAATCTTTGGGAATCGAACTACTTTCGGAATCAGAGTTATTAGAACTGCTCTCGAAACCATAAATGATTGGTGACAGTCAATATCTCTCTCTTTGCTCTTTCTCTGCGCCCTCTGCGCCCTCTGCGGTTCAAAAAAAAGCTGATTCACTTCATACCAATTTTTTATGAGGCCCCGTAGAATCCGATCCCCCCTAACCCCCCTTAATAAGGGGGGGACAAGATTCTTCTCAAAGTCAACCCCTACTCCCCTTAATAAGGGGCATTTAGGGGGATCGAGATATTTACAACTTCACATTAAATTGGTATCAGCCGTTTTCCAAGAACATCGCCAACAATTCTATTGCCCTAGGTGCAAAATAGCCGATCCTCTTCGAGGGCTCTGCTAACGCGACTTGGGCAATACCTCAAAAGGCATAGAAATCGCGACCCCCCTTGGTGAATGTACATACTTCCTCGGCGGTGCTGCCCGAATCGGTTGTCGGTACAGGCTAGTTTTGCTAAAATTTGATAAAGTTTGCAATAGCGATCGCAACTGCCAGATTAGCCAAGTCCCAGCAATCACAGGAGATACATTATGTCGGAAATTCCAGCAGAACAAACACAAACAAACTTGACAACTCCAGAAATAACTACCGAAAGCTCAATTTCTGGGGTGGAAAACGTGAAAAATAGTTTGGGAAACGTCCTAAATAGTTGGAAGTTGAAAGCAGGATTAGCCGTTGCTGTACTGTTTGCAGTGTCGCTATTTGCATTCTACTGGCAGCATAACATTGCAGTCGTAGGTATGAAGAGTTGGGCGGCGCGATCGGGTGCTCAGCCGATCGAATGTATGGTAAGAGATACTAATAACGACGAGTATGTCAGTTGCAGCGCCCTCCTCGATCAGCAGATTGTCCCTCTTGAGTGCAGTTCGAGTTTGTTCAATATCGGCTGTCGAGTAAATTACGGAACTGCCGCACCAAATCCGAGACAAATCAACCCTAGATAGAGCATCTGGGGGTTAGAGATGATTGTTTAACGAACAGATTTGCTACTTAAAATATGGGACTTACAAAAAAACTCTCACCGTGAAAATACTCCAGCAATAAAGATCAGAAAAATCTTGTTTTTCTCATCGCAAAAGCAGGTAATGAAAGTTGCCTGCTTTTGCGATGAGGTAATCTGTGATAGATGATGTGCAACAGTATATTAATGTGAAGATTTCATCTTTAGGATGGGTATCAAAGCATCCTCAGCTACTATAATAGATCAGTGCGCTCGCCCATAATGATTGCTGACTATCTTTAATAACATTTTCTTCTATCATTGAAACCTGAAAATGATCGAGATTAACGGCTACCAGATTCTCACTCAAATTTACGACAGTATCAACTCCACGGTTTATCGGGCTTTGCGACAACACGATAACCAACCCGTTATCCTCAAATTCCTCAAAGAAGACTATCCTACACATTCGGAACTGGTTCGCTATAAACAAGAATATGAAATTACCCGAAATCTGAATCTAGATGGAGTAATTAAAGCTTATGAATTAAAACCCTATCAGCGGACTTTAGTCATTATCCTTGAGGATTTTGGCGCGTCATCTTTAAAACTGTTGATGAATGAGCGTAGGGAAGCAGGCACGCAGGCATTGCCCCTACTGGAATTTCTTAACATTGCTATTAAAACGGCTGAGATTTTAGGCAGTATTCATGCTGAAAATATTGTCCATAAAGATATTAACCCTGCCAATATTATTTTCAACCCCGAAACCGGGCAACTCAAAATTATAGATTTTGGTATTTCTACTAAATTCACCCGCGAAAATCCTACCGTAAAAAATCCTAACGTCTTAGAAGGTACTTTAGCTTATATTTCACCTGAACAAACAGGAAGAATGAATCGTTCTCTAGATTACCGCACCGACTTTTACTCTCTCGGTGCTACTTTTTATGAGTTGCTGACACGACAACTTCCTTTTGAAACAAATGATGCCCTGGAGTTAGTGCATTGTCATATTGCTAAAGTGCCAATTTCTCCTCATCAAGTTAATCCAGAAATTCCCCATGCCCTGTCAGATATTGTAATGAAACTGATGGCAAAAACCGCTGAGGAGCGATACCAAAGTGGTTTCGGACTCAAAAATGATTTAGCAGAATGTTTGCATCAGTTACAAACCCAAGGAAATATCTCAGAATTTCCCTTGGGATCTCAAGATATTTCTGGGCAGTTCCACATTCCGCAAAAACTCTATGGACGCGAAGCCGAAGTAGAAGCCTTACTCACAGCATTTGAGCGAGTCGCAGACAATCCTTTCACCCCCCTTAATAAGGGGGGACAAGGGGGGGTAGAAATGATGTTAGTAGCGGGTTATTCTGGCATTGGAAAATCATCCCTAGTAGCAGAAATTCATAAACCAAATACAAAGCTAAGGGGCTATTTTACAGCAGGCAAATTTGACCAATTTCAAAAGAATGTTCCTTACTCGGCTGTGGTTAATGCCTTTAAAGGATTAGTGCAACAACTTTTAACAGAAAGTGAAGAACAACTAGCACAATGGCGAGAAAAATTGAAAAGCGCTTTTGGGATGAATGGTCAAGTAATTATTGATGTAATTCCTGAAGTAGAACTGATTGTCGGTAAACAGCCAGAAGTACCAGAATTAGGGGCAACGGAATCACAAAATCGCTTTAATATTCTTTTTCAAAACTTCATCCGAGCATTTTGCACCAAAGAGCATCCCTTAGTCATCTTTTTGGACGATTTGCAATGGGCTGACGCTGCTACGCTTAAATTAATTATACTGATGATGACAGATACAGAAATGCAATATCTGTTTTTAATTGGAGCTTATCGTGATAATGAAGTTAGCCCGACACACCCCTTAATGATGACTCTTGATGGGTTGCTCAAGGAGGGAGCAATTATTAATTATATTACCTTAGCACCTTTAGGAATAGAAAATATTAGTCAACTTATTGGCGATACATTATCTAGCAATTATGAATCAGTAAAATCCTTGGCAGAATTGGTGATTGAAAAAACTGGAGGGAATCCGTTCTTTGTTAATGAATTCTTGAAAACCCTGTACTCAAAAAATTTAATCCAGTTTGATTTATCTTCTCTTTCTTGGCAATGGGATGTACACCAAATTCAAGCAAAGGGGATTACAGACAATGTAGTAGAGTTAATGATTGATAAAGTAAATAAACTGCCAGAATCTACACAGCAGATGTTACGTTTAGCGGCTTGTGTGGGCGCTAATTTCAACTTGCATACCCTTTCTCTCATTAGCGAAAAATCACCTAGAGAAACCTCTACTGACCTAGCACTGGCAATTCAGTCAGGCTTAATTTTACCCACATCAGAGTTAGATGCTGACCTCTTAATTCAAGATTATAAATTCCTGCATGACCGAGTACAACAGGCTGCTTATGCCATGATTTATGGCGAATCTAAACGTAGCTTCCATCTCAAAATTGGGCTATTGTTGTTGCAGAATCTCCCGAAAAATAAACGGGAAATCAGAATCTTTGAAATAGTCGATCATCTGAATTTTGGCAGAGATTTAATTGCAGATGATTCAGCAAAAATTGAATTAGCACGCTTGAATTTAGAAGCGGGCAAAAAAGCCAAAGATGCAACGGCTTATGGAGCGGCACTGCAATATTTAAGAGCGGGATTAAAGTGTTTAATCGGAGATTTTTGGACGGAGTATTATGAATTAACTTTAGCCTTGCACAAAGAACGGGCAGAGGTTGAATACTTAAATGGATGTTTTGAGGATTCAGAAGCATTAATTGACCTAATTTTGAAAAATGTAAAATCCGACATAGAGAAGGCAGAAATTTACAACCTGTTGCTCGTGCAGTACACCATGAGTGCTAAATATGAAGAGTCAATACAAACAGGTAAAAAGGCTCTTTTCTTGTTAGGTGTAGACTTGCCTGACGCTAATTTTAAGGAGGCGCTAGACCTGGAAGTTGCCCGTGCAAAGAAGAATTTGGGGTCGAGAAAAATTGCTGACCTGATCGATGAACCAGAAATCACAGACCCCCAAAAAAGACTGGTACTAAAATTGTTAACAAATACTGATCCACCTGCCTATTTTTTTAACCAAGAAATGTATGCAGTTATTGTTTTAAAAATGGCTAATATTTCTTTGCAATACGGCAATATTGCCGTATCGTCAAAAGGATTTGTAACTTACGGAATGATTCTTGGCTCTATTTTAGGTGACTATCAATCTGGCTATGAATTTGGTAAGCTAGCTGTAGAGGTGAGTAAAAAATTTAATAGTTCCAGTCAGAGATGCAGTGCTTGTTTAGTTTTTGGCGGTCATTTGAATAACTGGGTAAAGCATATTAAATTGGCTGAGGCTATTTTGAATGAGTCCTATCAAGCTGGCTTAGAATCTGGAGAATTACTGCACTCTGGCTACGCTATCGAACACAAATTGCGATACCTATTTTATCAGGGTAAAAATTTAGAACCTCTGGTGATAGAGGTGGAAAAATTTTTACAGTTTAACCAAAAAATCAAAAACCAATGGGCAATTGATGGAATGCTGGGTTTTCAAATAACTCTCTTTAATTTAAGCAGTAGAACTCCTAATAAATTCGTATTTTGTAACAACGAAATTAGCGATGAAGAATTTTTAGAAAGCTGTAAAGCACATAAAAGTTTGGCGTTGATTTGCACTTTTTATATTTTTAAATCTCAGGTTTTATATCTGTATGATCAGCTAAATGAAGCGCTAAACTGTGCATTGAAAGCCAAAGAATTTATGATTTTTTCGTTAGGGCAGTTCCAAATTTCTGAACATAATTTTTACACTTCACTAATCCTGGTGTCGCTGTATCTTGATGCTTCCGAGTCCGAACAAAAACACTATTGGGAGCAGTTAGAATCGCAGCAAGAACAGATGAAAATATGGGCAGATAACTGTCCTGAAAACTTTCTGCACAAATACCTGTTGGTGGAGGCAGAAATTGCGCGTATTTCTGGTCAAGGAATGGAAGCAATAGATTTATACGATCGCGCCATTGCTTCAGCTCATGAAAATGAGTATATTCAGAATGAAGCTTTAGGCAATGAATTAGTCGCCAAATTCTGGTTAGGGAAAGGCAAAGAGGAAATTGCCAAACTTTACATGAGAAAAGCTCACTATGGCTACCAACTTTGGGGTGCTAAGCGTAAAGTAGAGGATTTGGAGCAGAAATATCCGCAGTTAATCCCCAAAGTATCTGCCCAGAAACAAATTGATGTGCAGACTACTGCTATGGGCACAGCATCTTCAACAAGTGGAGCAAGTTCAAATATAGACTTGTCCACAGTTATCAAAGCTTCCCAAGTTCTGGCTGGTGAAATTGCGAGCAACAAATTGTTAGAAAAGTTAATGACAATTTTAATGAAAAATGGCGGAGCACAAAAAGGCTTTCTTGTCTTATCAAATAAGGAGAAGTTAACCATTGAAGCTAGAGGGGAAGTTGACAAAGAACAAGTAGAAGTTTGGCAAAGTATTCCGATTGAAAGCAGCGATAATCTTCCTGTAGGCATGATAAAATATGTAGCGAGAACTCAGGAAGATGTAGTGCTATCAGAGGCTACAAAAGAGGGTATTTTTACTAGCGAACCCTATATTATAAAAAATCAGCCTAAGTCAGTCTTATGCGCTCCTATTATTAATCAAGGTAAACTGATCGGCATTCTGTATCTGGAAAATAATCTGACTACCGGGGCGTTTACCCCAGATAGATTGGAAGTCTTAAAAATCTTATCCTCCCAAGCAGCTATTTCGATCGAAAATGCTCGCCTCTATCAAAACTTAGAAGATAAAGTTCAAGAACGCACGGCTCAACTAGCTGAAGCGAATCAAGAAATTAGCACCCTCAATCAGAAATTAAAAGCGGAAAATGTTCGCATGAGTGCAGAACTCGATATTGTCAAACAACTGCAACAAATGGTGTTGCCAAAACCGTCAGAATTAGAGGCAATTGAAGGCTTAGAAATAGCTGGTTTTATGGAACCTGCTGACGAAGTTGGCGGTGATTACTACGATGTATTGCAACAGGATGGTCAAGTCAAGATTAGCATTGGCGATGTCACGGGACATGGTTTAGAAAGCGGCGTGTTGATGATTATGGCACAAACGGCTGTCAGGACGCTTCAGAAAATGAAGGAAACAGATCCAGTGAAGTTTTTGGATGTCCTCAACCAGACTCTTTATGATAATCTCCAGCGCATGGACTCCTCTAGAAATATGTCTCTAGCTATCTTAGACTATGCCGGAGGTGTTCTGAAATTAAGCGGACAACATGAGGAAATGATTGTGGTGCGCGCTGATGGAAAATTGGAGCGCATAGACACGATGGATTTAGGCTTTCCCATTGGCTTAGTAGAAGAGATTGGCGAGTTTATTGCTTCTTCAGAAGTGCAGTTAAATCCTGGGGATGTGGTGGTGCTTTATACTGATGGAATTCCTGAAGCTTTCGATATTAATAAAGCGCAGTACGGATTAGAAAGGTTGTGGCAAGTTGTGGTTGAAAATCGTCAGCGCTGTGCCCAAGAAATTCGGGAAGCTGTAATTGATGATGTGCGGCAGTATATTGGCACTCAGAAGGTTTTTGATGATATTACTTTGGTGGTGATGAAACAGAAATAGAACTTTTTTATCGCGAGTTGGGCGGTTGAAACCGCTACTACACAACAAAAGTCCGCCTTCGCGGACTCAAGAAATCAAGATGGCAGATTACCAAGGGCTTCCGATCATGGTGAAACTACTCCAGTAGTAAGGATGAGAAAAGTTTTGGTTTGGTTGTTGTAAATTAGCAGGTAAATTTAACTTGCCGCCTGTTGTTACTAGCTGTCCGTTTTCCATCCGAACTTTACCGGACATTATTGCTTGTTGAGTCAGTTGCAAAGCTTCTGCCTTAGTTGTGGTTCCTCGCAACTGGTGGTAAAATTCGCTCATCAGCCCCAAAGTGCCTCCATCGTCAACATACCACAAACTTCCTAAAGCAGATTTCGCGCCGGATTTTACTGCTAATCCTCCAAAACCTAACTCTGCTTCCCGATCGCCCATAGCAGTTCTACAAGCACTTAATACTAACAAGTCTACCTGCGGATTCCGCCAATTCAAACTCTCCATGCGATCGAGCTGCAATTTGGAATTCCACATTTGAATGTAGGAATTGCTCGCTTTTCCCGGTTTGAATTCAGCGTGAGTTGCTAGGTGAACGATCCGAAATCCTCCCTTGGTGTGTTCCGACGTGAGATTATCTAAAGTGAAAGCAGAATTGAGGAAAGATGGGCTCTGCCACTGAGCCGAAATCGCCTGCAATTCGATCGGCACACTGGGCAAGGGCTGTTGGTCAACAAATTCTGACCTTCCCATTGCTAGCACTGTGGCGTCTCTAACAGCTTTATAATCGGTATTAGTCGAACTAAAACTCGGAATTAGGCTAAAACTGTATTTTTCAATCAAGAAGCCTTTACCGTCGTGCAAAGCGGCAAAGGGCAGGCTTCGCAATCCGGGATCGACTGACAGTAACAAAGTCTGAATTCCTAAGTTTTCTAAGTCTTTTTCTAGGGGTGCGATCGCCCATTTATATAGTTGCTGGGCGGAGGCTAGATAAGTCGTAGTAGCGCGTTTTGCGGGATTGGTGATTTCAGCGCGCAACTCCTGGACAGTGGGGAAAAGAGCTGCTCTGTTGGCTTCGGGGACGCTGTAGTGAATCGGCTGCCCCACGGGAGGAACTAAAATTAGTTCTAGTCGATCTTCTCGCGAGACCATGTAGATAATAGCAGACCGCTTGCCCGGTTGCTCTGCGATATCTTGTAAAGTTTGTTGGAAGGTCGAAATCAAGGTTTTTTCCTCTGGGAGGTTGGCTTTTACCCCCAAGTATTCTCCAAATTCTTGATTCCTCATTTCTTCGATTCCCCAGATTGTTTTCTGGATATCGTTACCTTCAAAAAGTCGATCGGGAGACGGGGCGTATCCCAGAACTAAATTAGAAGTAGGGTTGACTGTTGGCGGTTCTGGTGATGGTGGTGAGGGTGGTACTAAGTCCGGAGGCAACTGACTGGTGATACTTTGATCGATGGTTAAAACTCGATCGGCTGCTACACCGGGATTGTCTAGCGGTGGAATTTTGCGGCGTTGAAAGTCTTCTGAATCAGGGGTTAAGGGTTGCGGTGCGGGCTCTTGTCTTTCCGTAGAATCGATCGGAGTGGGAGTTACTACCGGAGGTGGAGTGACACTCGGAGTGGGAGTGGGAGTTACTACCGGAGGTGGAGTGACACTCGGAGTGGGAGTGGGAGTTACTACCGGAGGTGGAGTTACCACCGGAGTGGGAGTGGGAGTTACTACCGGAGGTGGAGTGACACTCGGAGTGGGAGTGGGAGTTACTACCGAAGGTGGAGTGACACTCGGAGTGGGAGTGGGAGTTACTACCGGAGGTGGAGTGATACTCGGAGTGGGAGTCGGAGTTACTACCGAAGGTGGAGTTACCACCGGAGTGGGAGTCGGAGTTACTACCGAAGGTGGAGTGATACTCGGAGTGGGAGTCGGAGTTACTACCGAAGGTGGAGTGACACTCGGAGTGGGAGTCGGAGTTACTACCGGAGTTGGAGTGACACTCGGAGTGGGAGTCGGAGTTACTACCGGAGTTGGAGTTGGCGTTGGCGGCGGGTCGATCGCGTCGTCAGTCGAAAACACAATATTACCAACACTACTAGAACGCGGAAACGACTGCGATGTAATGCTAGATTGTCCCGTTGTAATTGCACCCGCCGTACCGTTGCTAGCAGCATCCCCCACCACAAACGGTTGAATCGGCGTCCCTCCATCTCCCCCAGCGTGCACAATTGTAATTTTGCCACCACCGGCGCCGCCAGCAGTAGAAATGCTAGCCAATCCCGTCGGGGAAAGTGGGGTTGAAAAAGTACCCGTAGCGCGGAAAAAATTGCCTGTTATTGCTGTCACCTCGCCACCGATGCCGCCTGTACCGCCTTGGGCATTAATAAACTCTACTTGAATATCGCCGATCGGATCTAAGAACACATTGCCGGCATTTCCCACTATAGCGCTAGAGTTAATTTGTCCGGTGGTAATGGAAGTTATCGCTTTAACAGTTATGTTTCCGCCACTGTCTCCCGATGTATTCAAATTGCCTGCGGTGAAATTGTTACCGCTTGTAAAGAGAATTTCTCCGCCATTAGCAGTAATATTTTTAACACTTATATCGCCCTTGGCAGTAATATCGATTTTGCCGACGGTGACATCTCCCGATAAATTGACTTTTTCCGTGTTTGCTGCTGTCAATTGTTGCGCGTTAATTGTCGAGTTTCCTGTCACATTGCCAGCATTGTCGATCGCAAGATTTCCTAATTTGCTGCTGGCACCCACTGAACCGTTGAAAGTGATGCTGCCGCTACCGGAGGCTAGAGTTAAGTTGCGGGCATTAATGCTGTCACTGTCGATCGCACCCAAAGCAATATTTCCCCCGGCCGTACTAAATACCGCATCCTTTGTCAAAACCACAGCATTGCTAATATTAATGTTGCCGTTATTAGTCGTAATATTACCGCCTAATTTAGTATTTAAAGCCGTAATGTTAAAACCAGAAGTGCTTTTAACATTTCCGATAAATTCCGCCTTCGATGCAGTAACGTTCAAAACAGATAATGGCGTTGTTTCTCCGATATTTCCTTGCAGCAGCACATTGCCATTCGCGGCATCTAAGCCCAACAGATGATTGCCGTCGATCGCCCCTTCTATATTAATACTACCAACGCTGCTTTTGAGATTAACCTGGTTTCCCAGTTGAACTTTGCCCGTCAAATCTATATTGTTAGTTGTATTGATGCCATAGTTCAAATTAATTGTTGAACCTTGGAGAGCAACACTGCTGTTGTCAAGCCCGGTAATAGTTCCATCAAGTGCGATCGTACCGGTTGCCGTTTGAATATTTACTGGATCTAAAAATGTGAGATTATAGGGAATACTAATATTGGCACTGCTATCCGATCGCCCGAGCGCGATCGAGCTAAATCCATTTTGAATTAAACTAATTTCCGATGCAGTCAAATCTAAAGCGCTAGTATTGTTATCAGTTCCGCCAACAACAATATTTTGTCCGGCTGTTGCGGGTTGTAGCGTTAACGCGCCCGTACCAGAAACGTTCCCAAAAAAATCAATTTCACCGGCTGTTAAATTCAGCGGGTTACTACCTGCCGATATAGTAGAACCAAAAGCAATAGTTGCATCTCCCAGCGTAAAAATTACAGGAGCTTTTAATGTCACTGGGCTACTAAAAGTAATGTTATCATTAGTTGTGGTGATATTTCCGCTAACCGCAACATTCCCCCCGCCATTTTGAATAAATGCACCCTTTAAGTTCAGGTCTTTATCAATATTGAGATTTACCTTATTGGTAATTGTGAGCGTGCCGTCATTGGTGGTTGTTAGAGTTCCTTTGAGATTAACATTATCAGCCGCAATACCCAGATTGCCAGCTACGTCAACTGTATTCTTGAAAGTAACTTCGCTGCCAGAGAGAATCGGATTATTGGCAATTGTAACTGCATCTCCATAAGTTTGACTTCCGATTGTAGTCACATTGCCATTGAGTTGAGTTGTGCCCTCAGCATCTGTAGTCAAACTCGCGGCATTGACTGTTTGATTAAATGCGGTTGTGCCTGCAGAGTTAGCTTTTAAATTGCCGATCGCATTTGTTGGATTCCCAACTGCACCATTGAATGTAACATTACCCGTAACGGCATTCGCCGTCAAATCACTGCTGCCGTTAACAGTATCGTTGAAAGTAACTTCGCTGCCGGAGAGAATCGCCTTATTGGCAATTGTATTGGCAATTGTAACTGCATCTCCATAAGTTTGACTTCCGATTGTAGTCACATTGCCATTGAGTTGAGTTGTGCCCTCAGCATCTGTAGTCAAACTCGCGGCATTGACTGTTTGATTAAACGCGGTTATTCCTGTAGAGTTAGCTGTTAAATTGCCGATCGGAGTTACAACACCAACTGCACCATTGAATGTAACATTACCAGTACCGCCATTCACAGTTAAATCGCTGGTGCCATCTACAGTATTGTTAAAAGTAATGTCGCTGCCGGAGAGAATGGGATTGTTGGCAATTGTCACTGCATTTCCATAAGTTTGACTGCCGGTTGTAGTGACATTTCCCTTCACTTGAGTTGTGCCGTTAGCATCTGTAGTCAAACTCGCGGCATTGACTGTTTGATTAAATGCAGTTGTGCCTGTAGAGTTAGCTTTTAAATTGCCCAGCACATTTGTTGGATTCCCAACTGCACCATTGAATGTAAGATTACCGCTAACCGCATTCGCCGTCAAATCGCTGCTGCCGTCTAC
This sequence comes from Microcoleus sp. T3_B1, assembly GCF_036700445.1. Taxonomy (NCBI): domain Bacteria; kingdom Bacillati; phylum Cyanobacteriota; class Cyanophyceae; order Oscillatoriales; family Microcoleaceae; genus Microcoleus; species Microcoleus sp. T3_B1. Next base: position 40,295 of record NZ_JAUBOX010000044.1, on the reverse strand, counting down.
AGTATTATTGAAAGTAATTTCGCTGGCTACGAGAATGGGATTGTTGGCAATTGTAACTGCATCTCCATAAGTTTGACTGCCAGTTGTAGTGACATCGCTCTTAAGTTCGGTTGTACCACCTGCGTCAGTTGTTACACTTTGGGCATTGACAGTGCTCGCGAAGCTAGTCGTGCCACTACTCTGGGCAGTTATCGCACCCAATGGAGTTGTGCTGTTGCCGATGATCGCACCTGTTGTGAATGTAATATTACCCGTACCCGCTGTTAAAGTAAGGTTTTGACTGTTAGCAGTTGTGCCCTCAACTGTATTGTTAAAAATAATATCGCCCGCACCTAAACCTGTGTCCAAAGAAACATTATTTGTCAGAGTAACGGGACTTTGGAAACTAATATTATCGTTAGTAGTGGTAATGTTGGAGCCTAGATTAACCTGGCCTGTACCGCTTTGAGTCAATTCTCCATCCAGCAGTATATTGGCCCCAGTAGCAATATTCAAGTCGCCACTATTATTAACTTGAAAAGTTCCATTATTTAGCGTTGTGACTGGGTTCTCGATCGCAAAATTTGTCCCTGTCAAGTTAAGGCCGCCCGCAGCATTGGTTGTCACAGGGCCCTTGAATGCAGTAGTACCCTTACCTGCACTCTGAGTAATACTATTAGCTGTAATTGCCGCTGTTTGTACGTCGCTAGCACTATTTATCTGGAGATTGCCGATAGCAGGATTGCCGACATCTCCCTTAAAGGTAATATTGCCAGTGCCTGATGTGAGAGTGAGATTTTGATTATAAGGAGTTGTACCGTTGAGGGTGCTGCTGAAAAGAATATTGCCGGCACCGACTGCACCTGTGTCAACCAAAACATTATTTTGAAGCGTAACAGGCCCGTTGAAAGTGATGTTTTGATCGCTTGTGGTAATCGGCCCATTGAGTGCGATCGTACCGATGTTGCTAGTGAGGGTGATATCTCCCGAATCCAACGTAGTTATATTGCCGGCGGTGATGTTTTGATTCGCTGTCAGTGCAATCGAAGCGTTATCAACTCCAGTGAGACTCCCACCAGGCAAAATTGCGATCGATCCAGCCCCCTGTGGAGAGCGAATTGTCACGGGATCTCGGAATGTCAGAGGCGACTCGATGGTAATTGCGCCGGTGCCGTCTGTTCGTCCAATTGCGATCGATTTAAAGCCATCGGCCAGGCCATTGAATAGCCCAGTCATATCCAAGGAGTCAGGTTGATCGGATGTGTCCCCAAGTGCGATCTTTAAGTCTGGTCTAAAGGGTTGAAGTACCAGATCGCCCGTACCCGACGAGGGGCCGGTTATATCAATTTGATCTGAGGTAATGGTGAGGCTGTTGCTACCCGCTACAAATCCATTATTTAAAGTAATCCTGCCGATTTCCAGACCTGTTGTACCAGGTTTATTAGCGGTGAGAGAAACATTATTATTGAGAGTAACAGGATTTTTAAAACTTATGTCACCATCAGTGGCGGTCAAATCACCTGAGATAGTAACTGCACCCGTAGCAGCAACTTGTTGAGTAATACTGGCGGCTGTAATTGCCTTTGTTTGTACGTTGCCAGCGCTATTAATTGTGAGCTTGCCTAGAGGACTAATGCTGCCGACATCTCCACCAAATGTAATATTGCCAGTACCTGCTGTTACAGTCAAATCTTGAGTGTTAGGATTTGTGCCGTTGACGGTTTTTTGGAAAATAAGGTCGCCTGCACCTGCTGTACCCGTGTCAACCAAGACATTCTTTATGAGGGTAACAGAATCATTAAAAGTGATGTTTTTATCGCTTGCAGTAACGTCTGCATTTAGAGAAGTAGCTCCGTTAAATGTAATACCACCATTGGCTGTAATTTGCCCGTTAACTGCGATCAAACCCGTACCCGTTGGAGATTTAAGTATAATCGGGTATTTGAACGTAACACCAGCGGGGACAATCGTAATCGTCCCCGTCCCATCCGCCCGTCCGATCGCCATTTGCAAAAACCCATTTAAGATAGGATCATTGAGTTCAGCATTGCTGAGATCCAAAGTATTAATGTTAGTGGCACTGTCGCCAACACTGATATTTAAACTCGGCGTCAGAGGCTGCAACACAATAGTACCTGTACCATTGACTTCCGCCCCGAACAGTGTAATTTCATCACCCGTCAAAGTGACATTCTTACCGCTATTTGCAGTCAGGTTAATTGCACTATTGTTAATATAAATTGCATCCGAATTCCCCCCCGTACCAGTTAAATCAACATTTCCTGCCGTCGCTTCTAGTGCAGCACCACCGTCCAGAGAAACGCCGTAGTTGTCGGTTCCTGTCCCCGCACCTGTGCCAGTCAGAGTGATATTTCCGATCGCCGACTTCACGTTAGAAGAGGTAGAAAGCGCTATCCCACTGTTCCCACTTCCTGTTCCGTTACTTGTGCCAGTCAAGTTGATATTGCCATTGAGCGATGCAACTGTGCCCGCCTGGACAAGTATCCCTATATTTTTATCTATACCGTTCCCGCCAGTTCCAGTCATGGTAATACTGCCTGTTACCGATAAGACTTGGCTGGAGCGAGCGACAAATATCCCTATATTGTTATTTATACCATTCCCGCCAGTTCCATTGAAAATAATATTCCCGCTTCCAGTAGTTTCTACTATGCCGCCGATAGCAATACCGGGGTTTTTTCCCGTCGTGTTTCCTCCGATCCCCTCCAGGTTAATGTCCCCACCCCCGGCATTAATTACCCCCCCAAGTAAAATTCCATTTCCATTGGAACCATTCCCTCGACCAATTCCCCGAAAATTGCCCCCGTTTGTATTTATTTGCGAATCGGAAATCGTGAGACTACCACCGTTTGAATTATCACTATCAGCATTCAGAGTGACATTGCCTCCCTGAGTTGTGATATTTGCCCCGGACTCAACATTAATATCATTATTAGCATTCAGAGTTAGGGAATTACTATTAGCCCAAGATATCGGAGCGCTGACTGTAATATTGCCTTGATTCGCCGAATTCGGTCCAGTAGAAATAGTAAGATTTCCCCGACCTAGCTGTGCTTGCACCGTCCCATTAGTAATCGTAGAAGTAGGATCGGAAGCCGTAAATACTGGCACTAAGCTGCCAGGTACATCCGCACCTGCGCTAATAGTGATATCAGTAGGGTCTAACAATAAGGTTCCAGCTATGCCAAAGGTCGATCGCAAATCAACTAATCCTTGAAAATCCAGCGATTGCTTTCCCGAAACTTCCACAAAGCCGCCATTCCCAGAAAACAAGCCACCTCTGGCCGTAATATTGCCATTAAAGCGAGTAGTTTCATCAGCCCAAACTATAACTCGCCCGCCATTCCCATTACTCACCGCGTCAGCATTAATCGTCGAGTCGCTGCTGACAAAAGTCCGTGAAGCATTGGGCACTGTCCCCAAACCCTGATAATCTCCGCCAATCAGTACATTACCGCCGCCGTTAATCCCAGAAGCATCGATCTTGCCCGCAATAACTCCTACTTTGTCGCCTAAAATATTTACAGTACCACCAGTGTTGCCAGAGACATTGAGACTGCCGGATGCGATCGCCGTTCCCGGAGTTACAGGCACTGCAACATTCCCCGTCAACACAACTTCCCCATTGGGATTTACCGTCAAACCCGTCGCCTGTGCCACACCTTTTCCAGTCAGTAACTCCGGCAAAGATAACACTGGCTGCGTCCAATTGTTGGGCAGCGAACTTTGATTTGCAGTCGGCTGAATATCCAAGCTCAATAAATTTCCAGCTTGACTAATTCGCACCAAATTGTTACCCGGTACGGCGCTGATGAGAATATTGCCGCTAGGCGCAGTTACCTGACCCGTATTGACAACCGTACCGCCAATCAAACTTAAACTTTGACCTGATGCCACCGTCAAATTGCCGGCATTAACAATGCTTCCCCCTTGCAAATTTGTAAACGCAAAACTATTCGGTGTCCCAATTAAAGTTGCCCAATTGTTATTGCCGATCGCACTAAACCACTGATTGTTCCCAAAACCAATCCCTGTCGCCGTAGTAGCATTAAAAGATCCAGGCACGTTCAGACTGGCATTCGGCCCGAAAATCATGCCGGCAGGATTCATTAAGAATAAATTGGAATTGCCGCCCGTAACTTGAATTAAGCCATTTATTAAAGAAGGATTACCCCCAGTAATCCTTCCCAAAATATTTTGAATATTCGGATTTGTCAGAAAGTTAGCCGTTTGACCTTCGCTGAGGCCAAACTGAGTAAAACTGTGAAAAAGATTAGCCTTATCTCCGCTGAAAGCCCCCCCGGAAATATCGTAGCGGTTGCCGCTGGGAGTAACAACTGTGTTAGTGCCGTCTGGTGCGGGGGCGATAGGTTGCGCGTTTGCCGAACCCGCCGCTGCACTCAGCCAGCTAACAATGAATAACCATCCGAGCAAATGTAGTTTGTTGGCTGTCATTGTGTTTAAAGATGGTGCTTAAAGTGCGATCGTATTTATCTATCCTATATTTACTCCTAAAAATTCCTCATGTCAATAGGAGCCGCCTATTTTTAGTGACCGAATAATTAGGAGGGACAAGGAAATGTATGTTTTTAATTATTACGATTTACGTAAAAACAGTTTTTTTACTAGGAATCAGGCGCGGGAAATGAAACTTGGTTTCTTTTTTTTACTTTCACTGCTTCCCTGACCCAAATACCTTAAAAAAACCGATTAAAGCGTCCGGGACTGTTGGTGAAAATATGGCGCGGAATGCGAGGGTTAGGGGTTTAAAAAACTCTGAATTTTAGTCAAAACTACGTAAGTACCGATCGCCTGTTATACAGCTTGCTTAGAGTGGCAAAAAACTCGCTCACCTCCCTACTCGCGGTCGCCGCCACTTCTTTCTGCATACGGCGAGCAGTTGGCAGCGCGCTTTGAGGAGCAACGAACCCAACAGCCGAATTTCTCTCAAAAACTTTATATTTTTTGGAGGATCTTTACCAAAACTTTATAAAGCTCGATTAAAATTTTTATGTATTTTTGAGGAAAGCCAATATTTGCAAGTCTTGCACTCAACTTTAGACCGTTACCGAAACCAAGTAAATGTAGTAGGTTGGAAGTCTAGGCAGGATGAAAATCTTGCTCTTACAGATTAAACTGTGTCAATCTGGTGTCAGTGAAAACTCTTAGAAGAAGCACTCATTTACTCCAAAACACCCTTAAGTAATATCTGTATGTAGATTTACTGGTGTGGAGCCTCTTCTTTAGGTTTGACGATCGTCCTAAATATCGCAGGCTCGCGATCGTCTATTCGCGTCACGGCAACATGGCATTTAGGGCATTTTGGGCCTTACTACCTAACAATACTGGAGGAATCAGGGTTATGACTACCTTAACGCTAGTCAAAAAAACATCTTTTACAGTCGCCAGCTTGGCAACCACAATGTTGCTCAGCATCTGCACGCCCGTCCGAGCTTTCATGTTTGGCACGAGCGGCATCCAGTTCGATCGAGACACCAGCATCAATTTTACATTCGACAAATCTCAGGGACTATACCAATCCAGCTTGTGGGTGGCCCAAGCTGAGCCACAAAACAATGGCTACACCAACATATCCAGTCTGTTTAACGAAATTAAACCCTCAGATAACGGCTCCGCCAACAAGGGAGAAGGAACCTTCGGCAACGCTGTCACATCCCCAGACGGCAAAATTACCCAAAGCTTCACCTTTCTCAAAGATCAAATTTACGCCCTCCTGCTTTGGAGCGACACCGGCACTGGCAAGCCCTTCGAGCAATACGTCTCCAGCAGCACCTTTATGAACAGCAGCCTCTGGTTCGCCGCCGACACCAAATTCAGCAGAATTGAATGTCTGACAACTGGATGCCAGCAAGCCGTGTTTGGCGACTTTGATCTCAACTACAAATCCAGCAATCCATTTAGCACCGTCAACGATGGCAAGGGCCCAGAGCAGTTTCAATCTGCGACAACAGAACAACTCGCTAAGGGTACAAAGATTTCCTTTGACGATGGCAGCAAAGGAAATGACGTTGACTTTCAAAACTTTAGCCTGTCGGCTGAGTTAGTCCCCGAACCAGTCACAGTATTCGGCACAATGCTGGGGGTCGGGGCTTTGGCAGCAGCTCGCAGGAAAAAAAAGCGAGGGCAGCAACAAGAAAAATGACTCTTAACCAGCCCCATACAAATCTAAATAGTGCGTCTGTTCAGTGGTACTCTGAGAAATAGCATTTCTAAATGTTAAGACTTTTTCCATAACGGGAAAAATAGCATCCTAACAAAGGCACTATTCATGGTATCCACCGCAACAAAAACGAACGTAGGCTACATCACCCAAATCATTGGGCCGGTTGTAGACGTAAAATTCCCAGGCGGCAAACTGCCCCAAATCTATAACGCTCTCACGATTTCCGGCAAAAACGAAGCAGGTCAAGACGTTGCCGTTACCTGCGAAGTTCAACAACTGCTCGGAGACAGCCAAGTGCGCGCCGTTTCCATGAGTACCACCGACGGCTTGGTGCGCGGCATGGAAGTAGTAGATACCGGGGAAGCAATCCAAGTTCCCGTCGGCATCCCAACTCTCGGCCGGATTTTTAACGTCATCGGTCAACCCGTAGACAACCTCGGCCCGGTCAATACTTCCGAAAGTATGCCCATCCACCGCAACCCGCCGGCTTTCACCGAACTGGAAACCAAGCCTTCGGTGTTTGAAACTGGGATCAAGGTGATTGACCTGCTGGCCCCCTACCGTCGCGGCGGCAAAATCGGTTTGTTTGGCGGCGCAGGCGTCGGCAAAACCGTGATTATGATGGAACTCGTGAACAACATCGCCAAGGCTCACGGCGGCGTGTCCGTGTTCGGTGGTGTGGGCGAGCGCACCCGCGAAGGTAATGACCTCTACAAAGAAATGATCGAGTCGGGGGTTATTAACGAAGAAGACCGCAGCAAATCAAAAATTGCTCTGGTTTACGGTCAAATGAACGAGCCGCCTGGTGCTCGGATGCGCGTGGGCCTGTCGGCTCTGGCGATGGCCGAATACTTCCGTGATGTCAGCAAGCAAGACGTGCTGCTGTTCATTGACAATATCTTCCGGTTCGTGCAAGCGGGCTCTGAGGTATCGGCTCTGTTGGGTCGGATGCCTTCGGCTGTGGGATATCAGCCGACTCTCGGTACAGACATGGGCGACTTGCAAGAACGGATTACTTCGACTACCGAAGGTTCGATTACTTCGGTTCAAGCTGTGTACGTACCTGCGGATGACTTGACTGACCCCGCACCGGCTACGACTTTTGCTCACTTGGACGCTACAACTGTGTTGTCTCGCGGTTTGGCTGCGAAGGGGATTTATCCGGCTGTTGACCCGCTGGATTCTACGTCTACGATGTTGCAAGTTAGCGTTGTCGGCGAAGAGCACTATGGTGTTGCTCGTCAGGTGCAGTCTACTCTGCAACGCTATAAGGAATTGCAAGACATTATTGCAATTTTGGGCTTGGATGAGCTGTCCGAAGATGACCGCTTGACCGTTTCTCGCGCTCGCAAAATTGAACGGTTCTTGTCCCAACCCTTCTTTGTGGCTGAAGTGTTCACGGGTTCCCCCGGCAAGTACGTCAAGTTGGCAGACACCATTAAGGGCTTCCAGATGATTTTGGCGGGCGAACTTGACGAATTACCGGAACAAGCTTTCTATTTGGTGGGCGATATCAACGAGGCGATCGCCAAAGCTGAAAAAATGAAAGCTGACGCCAAGTAATTTTAGTCAGTAGTCAGTAGTCAGTAGTCATTAGTCAGTAGTTATTAGTTATTGGTTATTAGTTATTGGTTATTGGTAACAACTGACAACTGATAACTGACAACTGACAACTGACAACTGACAACTGACAACTGACAACTGACAACTGACAACCGACAACTGACAACTGACAATTTATGACATTAACTGTGCGCGTAGTGGCCCCAGACAAAACTGTTTGGGATTCTAATGCTGAAGAAGTAATTCTGCCGAGCACCACAGGCCAACTGGGTATCTTGAGCGGTCACGCTCCAATGTTGACAGCTTTGGATACTGGAGTGATGCGCGTCCGTCCCGGTAAGGAATGGGTGTCTATTGCTCTGATGGGCGGCTTTGCAGAAATCCAAGAAAACAAAGTTACTATTCTTGTCAACGGCGCTGAAAAAGGCGAAACCATTGATAAAGAAGCTGCTCGTACTGCTTACACCGAAGCAGAAGCTCGTTTGCAAAAGGCTACTACCGGCACTTTGCAAGAGCAAATTCAAGCTAAGCAAGCAATCAAACGCGCGAGAGCTCGTTTCCAAGCTGCCGGCGGCACGCTCTAGCTCTCAGGGTAAGGACATAGTGCTTTTGTAGTAGGGACGCAACAATGTTGTGTCCCTGCTGTTTTTCTCGCGTTGTGTCCCTAATGCGAGAGCTAAACTCCGGCCTCGGACAATAGAGATTGCATTGTTTCCCAAGATAACCCCTGCTGAAGATAGCGGGGGTTATTTGGATTGTAGGGACTCTCCACGCGATCGACACTGACTATTTTTGCTTCCTCCGGCAAAACAGGAACCTCTGGATCGAAAGCGGTCGATCGCGTCAAAGAGCTAGAAAAGCCTTTAAAAATAGCAATTTCATCGAATTCGCCGTCAATTTCGGCCTTGACGATTAAAACTTCGTGCGATCGTTTTACCGTGTATTGTTCCAAGCGACGAGCAATAGAGTCAGCCATAGCAAATCTCACTTTCCTGAAATCTGCTATAATATAGCTTAATTTTGTGGCTAATTTCAGGGACAGCGAGCCAATCTTTTATTCTTAATTCAACCTTTTTTAACAGCAGGAAGTAAGCGCCCATTATATAATTGTTCTAAAAATAATAAACAAATTTAATCAGGTCAAACCTACTTATCCGATATTTCATGAGCCACAAAAAGACTTGGTTTAAAGGATCTCCTGAACTTAGGGTTATAAGTTTATCTAATCAGAAAAGCAAGCTAATACGCGATTCCTAAAATTATTAAAATTAGAAAAACCATACCCTTGTCGCATTATCAACTTAATCCGATTGTTAATTCCTGACATGACTCCACTTGTGGTGCGATGAAGAAAGTAGTTGCAAATACCCTCAAAATGATTCTCAATTGTTGATGCAGATTCTTTAAAAAATACTTGTGCATGATTTAGCCATTCTTTGATTTTGTTCTGCCATTTTTTGACTGTCAAATTAGTCTCATATATTTCTCTCAATGTTTCTTTCATCTCATACGCAATTCGCAAAGATTCCGATTTTTCTAGTGTCAATTCTAATCGATCAATCTGCTCTTGATTTAAATTTGCTCGATTACTTAATAATAAATATTTACTTTGCCTATCTGTGATTCCTGCTGCTCTACGTAACTTATTTAAGCCTTTATTAACTACTTTCATTACATGAAAACGATCGATAACAACTAGGGCATTTGGGAATACTTTTTTGATAACTTTAGGGAATCCTCCCCACATATCAACACTCACTTCCTCAACTTGTTTCCGAACCTCAATCGGCTGTTTCACTTCTGACCTCAATGATTTCTTCCGAGCGATGAGAATCAATCATCTCAATTAAATTACCCTCACAAATGTTACCAACAACAGTCCCGAAATTCCCTTGACCTTTTCGCATACTTATCTCGTCGATAGAAATTCGTTTAGTGAGTTTCCAATTAATTTTTTATTTGCTCTTATTTACCTGCTCAAATATTCCTTTTATTTCGTCATAACTGAGTCCTTCTTCTCGTCCAATTTGCTCCATACTCGATTTTTTTTTACAGGCTCATAAATATTTTGTTCGTATCGTTGAGTATGCCGTCTTTTAACGTCAAAAAAATCTATTATTTCTGTGGGATACCGTTGGCAACTAGGACAGTAAAACTGCCGCCGTGGGATTTTTAAATACACAGGACGACCAAAAACCGACAAATCTCTTACTAAAACTGGTCGATTTTGATGCAGTTTTTCGGTAGATTGTTTACAATGATGACAAACAATTCTTTCAGATAGAATACTCTGTCCCAAGAAAATTTTTCCGTCAACTTGAGTACAAGTTTCAACCCTGACTCCAGGCAAGGCTAATAGATAGTCTAGATGGAAGCTCATAACGGTAAATGTATTAGTAGGTACATTTTACACCATAAACTCAGGAGAGCCGTTAGGGTTGTGTCCTTCTACAAAAATTACTGGCGGTAAGGTCAAAAGTTCTCACACCCGTCGAGTAGTTGATCGGGCTGCCAATGCCTTCCGTTTAGCTGCTCAATCTTTATCTCGCTCTCAATCAGCTTTGGGGGCTTTTTATCGTCGGCTGCGTGCTCGATTGGGTGCTGCTGGAGCCAATACCGCTGCTGCTCACAAGCTAGCCCGCATCTTCTATCATCTGTGGAGTACCAAAACCGCTTATGCTGATTCAGGTGCCGACTATTACGAACAGAAATATCGACAACGTATCGTTTCTAAGCTGGAGAAAACAGCTCAGTCTTTCGGGTTTGAGCTAGTTGCTAAAACTCCACACTTGGATTGAGTTTCTTAGGAGGACTTTAGCTATTAGACAGGGAATTCATTCCCTGTCGGACTGTCGGACTGTCGGACTGTCGGACTGTCGGACTGTCGGACTGTCGGACTGTCGGATTGTCGGATTGTCGGACTGTCGGATTGTCGGACTATCGGACTATCGGACTATCGGACTATCGGACTATCGGATTGTCGGACTATCGGTTTAACGTGTTTGTTGACACCAATCGGCATTGCGGTGTCCCTACAAGGGCTATGTACTTACTTACCAGCCAAAGTGCTGTATATCATTTCCACTCGCCCTGAAGAGTAAAAGCCGCCCAATAATAGGGAGATTTCCATTTTTCCTGCTGCATCATTTCGATCTGTGCCGCCCTCAAAGCTGCCGCCGGCGCTAACTTTTGTTGCAGCATTTTCTGATAAAACTTTTGCATTAACACAGCAGTTCCTTCATCATCCACACTCCACAAACTCACCGCTACCCGCTGCGCCCCCGCATACATAAAACCCCTTGTTAATCCCACCATTCCTTCGCCTCTAACATTCTGTCCCATGCCCGATTGACAAGCACTTAAAACCACTAAATTGGCTGACAGTTTCAAGTTGAAAATATCCGTAAGGCGCAAAAAACCATTGACAAGATTGCCCTTGTCATCTACCATCGACATCACAATTCCTGAGAGTTCGGGATTTTTGCTGTTGGCAAGGCCGTGGGTGGCGAAGTGAACGATTTGATAATTGGCTAAGTTTCCATCGGTGGCGGTAGTGCGACTGGCATCCAGATCAAATATTTGGCGGCTAGAAGCTGAGGGGAATAAGCTGGATATTGTTTGGGCTTCTTGGCGGGTAAATGGTAAGCGTTTTGGCGGCCATTCCCGATTAGAAGCGCGAAGCGAGCGATTTAAACCGATGTTGTTTGCTTCTAATTTTTCTGTCGTTGCTTGGGTGATTTTGCCTTTAATTCTTTCATCATCTGGACTGAAAACAGGATCTGCTAAAATTGCTAAAGTTTGGCTGGGCGGTTTTCTATCTCCGTAATTTTGCCTGAGAATGGCGAGACTTGAGGCGGAAGGCAGAGTGATAACTTCATGTTCGACAATTAAGGGAACGTTGGTATTTTTTCCGGCGGTTTGGGGAAGAGTTAAAGCTGGAAAAGGAGTATAGTGCAGCACGCCGTCGGGGACAATTAATAAGCGTTTATTTCCTAATTGGACTGCTGCGGGCTGTAAAATTAATTGACTTAGATTTGCACTCGCTTCGGCAACTTTTTGGGGAATATCTCTTTGGGTTGGGCTAGTTACTGCGGTGCGGAAAGCCACTGCTGCTGTTTCAATGTCAGCGCGTTTTGGCAATTCATAGCTCGTGAGTCCGGTTGATGTCACAACCCACAAATAACTACGGTCTTTGCCGAGGGAATACTGCAATAAAATCGTGTTTTCATCGAGAATCTGTTTCTGAATTTCTGGCAGCGTTAAAGGTTGGGGTTGGGTGAGGGCTGCGTAGCGGGGGCTAGCGCTACGAATCCCGGTTTGAATTTGCTGATATTCTTGCAAAAGTGCGAGGCGCTGTTTGTCGATTTCAGCGATTTTAGTTGGATTGGGGTTGGGGCTGCTGATTGCTTCGATGCGCTGCTTTTCAATAGCATTGAGTTGCTGTTGCAGGCTCTTTTCTTGTTGCAGTAAATCGGGGGAAATGCCTTCGCGAATGTTGGTGTTACTTTCTTGGAGAAGTTCGAGGAGGCTGCGGGCGCGAGAACGTTCGCTGGCTTCTAAGGCTTTTGTATCATAACCGGATTTAGGATTAGTTTTATGCAGTTGCATTAACAGGTCTATGTAAAATTCGTAGCGGTTTTGTACTGTGGCAAAGTATGAGGTGCGGAGTTCTGGGCTGGCTATTTTGGTGCGGAGGTTTTCGATGATTTTGAGAGAGGATTCAATGTCATTGAGGGCTTCGGTAAGATTGTTTTGGTCGCGTTTGGTATAAGCCATGTTGTAAAGGGTGATAGCTTCGCCGCTGCCATCGCCTACTGCCCGTCTCAGGGGAAGTGACTGCCTGTAATACTCTAACGCTTTCTGTTGTTCTCCCAAATCTGAGTAGACTTGGCCGATGTTGTGAAGGGTGGTAGCTTCCCCACCGCGATTGCCTACTGCTCGAAACAGGGGAAGCGACTGGCTGTAATACTCTAGTGCTTTCTGTTGTTCTCCCAATTGTGAGTAAACTAAACCGATGTTGTTGAGAGTGCCAGCTTCCCCACGACGATCGCCGATTGCCCGACTCAGGGGAAGGGACTGGCTGTAATACTCTAGCGCTTTCTGTTTTTCTCCCAATTCTAAGTAGACAGTCCCGATATTGCCGAGGGTGGTAGCTTCCCCACGGTGATCGCCTACTGCCCGAAATAGGGGAAGCGACTGGCTGTAATACTCTAGTGCTTTCTGTTGTTCTCCCAATTCTGAGTAGACTTTGCCGATGTTGTTGAGGGTGCCACCTTCCCGATAACGATCGCCGATTGCCCGACTCAAGCGAAGGGACTGGTTGTAATACTCTAGCGCTTTCTGTTGTTCTCCCAATTCTGAGTAGACATTGCCGATATTGCCGAGGGTGGTAGCTTCCCCACTGCGATCGCCTACTGCCCGTCGGAGCGCAAGCGACTGGCTGTAATACTCTAGTGCTTTCTGTTTTTCTTCCAATTGTGAGGAGACTAAGCCCATGTTGTTGAGGATGCTAGCTTCCCCAAAGCGATCGCCCACTGCCCGTCTCAAGGGAAGCGACTGGTTGTAATACTCTAGCGCTTTCTGGTTTTCTCCCAAATCTGAGTAGACACTGCCGATGTTGCCGAGGGTGGTAGCTTCTTGCTGGCGATCGCCCACTGCCCGAAATAGGGGAAGGGACTGGCTGTAATACTCTCTTGCTTTCTGTTTCTCTCCCAAATCTGAGTAGACACTGCCGATGTTATTGAGGGTGGTAGCTTCCCCACCGCGATCCCCCAGGGCCCGAAACAGGGGAAGGGACTGGCTGTAATACTCTAGTGCTTTCTGTTTTTCTCCCAATGCTGAGTAGACAATGCCGATGTTGCCGAGGGTGGTAGCTTCTTGCTGGCGATCGCCCACGGCACGTGTCAAGGGAAGCGACTGGTTGTAATACTCTAGCGCTTTCTGGTTTTCTCCCAATTCTGAGTAGACTCTGGCGATATTGCTGAGGGTGGTAGCTTCTTTGGCGCGATCGCCGAGGGCCCGTATCAGGGGAAGGGACTGGCTGTAATACTCTAGCGCTTTCTGTTTTTCTCCCAAATCTGAGTAGACACTGCCGATGCTGGTGAGGGTGACTGCTTCCCCACGGCGATCACCCACTGCCCGAAACAGTGGAAGCGACTGACTGTAATACTCTAGCGCTTTCTGTTTTTCTCCCAATCCTGCGTAGACAGTCCCGAGGTTGGTGAGGGTGGCAGCTTCCCCACGGCGATCGCCTACTGCCCCAAACAGCTTTAATGCTTGTTCAAATTTAGCGATCGCACTTCTTTTTGCTTGGGCCGTTCCTTGATTGTAGAGTTGTACTCCTTCTTTGAAAGCTTTTTGGGCAGCCTCGTTACTGTTAGTTTGTGCTGTTTGTACGACTTTACCAACGGGCACGGCTGCTGCCACTGGCTGACTTAACTGAATCGAAAGTGCGATCGACATACCGGCCAAAACCCATTGAGTGCGATCGAACATAACCACCCCTTTTGTATTTGCTTCAATCTTACTCACTAGCTCGCTTAGTGTAAAGGCAGGAAGAAGTAAGGGCGATCGGCATTTTTGCTAGAGTTAACGAGTAGGTGCGATTCCCTGCAGGATCGCTACGCCGCGCGTACTTTTTCCCAGCATGAACAACATCCTAACTACCCCCGATCCCCTAACCAGCCATTGGGATTGCCCCGAATGCGGCGGCACCGGTACCCTCAGCCCAGAAATTTGCCCTGTTTGTCTCGGAGCAAAATACATCGATCTTGCTACCATAACGAACTGGATGCTTGATTTTATGGAATCTCGCGGCTGCGATCGAGCTGAGATCGATCGATTGCGAACCGAAAGCCCAGACCCCCTAACATTAACTTTTTGCCTGGAAGTTTGTATCGCCCTTAAATAAACAATTTACCAATTACCAATTACCAATTCCCTATTCCCAATATTCAGTGTCCCTTAACCGGATGTTGACCGTAAAAAGGCAAAGCATCCGACCAATCAGGACGACTTCCCATTTGCCACTCCAAATAAGCCAATTCCAACACACTAGAAACCGACGAACCCAACTCGCTACCAACTTCAATTAACTGATAAGAATTCCCCCAATCATCCAACTTTTCTTGCCAAGATTCAGGAGTCATCACCGTCTCAGGAAACAACTCAGTTAAACCAGAATCTTTGTTAACTGAATAAACCGCCCCAAACAATTGTCCCCGCTGTGCAGGCATTTGCAGCGCGATATCATCTCTCAAAAGCCCCCCCTTGTAGGGGCGGTGCCCCCGTGCCCGCCCTGGTTGGGGCACGGCGGTTTCATTTTCTTGTAGGGGCAAACCCTCGTGAAGAGCCCCGATGCCTGAAATGCCCAGGAAATCATCTGTGGGTGGGGGCGGGCACGGGGGCACCGCCCCTACAAAATCGCGGGGGGGTTCCGTATTCAAAAGCCCCCCCTTAGCAAGGGGAGGTTCTGCACTCAAAAGCCCCCCCTTGCTAAGGGGGGGTTGGGGGGGTTCCGCCCAAGCGACAGCCGCCAAAGTGGAAACCGCAAAAACCGGAATATCCAACTGTTGAGCCAAAGTCCGCGCCGTCACCATACCCATCCGAGTCCCCGTGAAGCCTCCGGGCCCCTTCGCCACTGCAATAAAAGCCAAATTCGCCCAAGTTTGCGGCCCAATAAACTCGACTAAATACTGATGCAAATGAGTTGCTAAATCGCGATCCAAATTCCAAGTTTGGCAGCGAGAATCCCCGGCAAAATTGCTGATGGCTAAACCGAGTTCGCGACTAGCTGTGTGCAGGGCTAAGCCGTATTTTTTAACAGATGTTCCGTCTTGGGGATTGCTATTCACGATTACTGATAATTTTCCTTAACAAAAAACAGGGGCAAAGCCACAACTAAGCAACCCAAAAGAATGCCAAATATTCCCGTATTTAAAATCCTGGAATTACCCATTCCTCCCGTCACCAAAAACAGAACTACTAAACTTGCAAATAAATTTTTATTGGCAAATTCTTTGTGTTGCGAAACTTGATGCTTCACCGTCATAAAACCCGACGTAACTATTAGCGCAAACCAAGAATTAAAAATTACTATTTGAGAGCCAAAGATAAACCAAACTAAGGCAAACATTAGCGCATCTATCCAAAAATCCTGAGTTTTCAACTTCGGCAGCCAAAATTCTTGGGTAGTAACAGAGGCCGCTTTCTTGAGTAATTGATTGTGTTGCAGCCGCACGAGTTTGTTTCTCAATTTAATCTTGGGATCGATTTGCAATATTTGCTTCCACTCCGGGCGACGAGAATTGTTGAGTCTTCCCAACAGCTTCACGGCTGCGACTTTATTTAACTGCAAATCGGTGAGTCTGGTGGCAATTATTTGAGATAAGTGCGGATAGTAAACGGGGTTGTCTTCGGTTCTGTTGATGACGATATTGAGCTGTTGCTTGGCTTGACTGACTTGGATTGTAACATTGTACGGGGCGAGATCCTCTTGCAAAGCTTGCTGAATTTCGGCTTGCTGTTGGCGAGTGAAAAGCGACACACCGGGCGCAGGTGTAAGCACCCGTTCTGCGGGCGTTTCCGGCGCGTCTAGCACCGGTTGTGCGTCTAAATACACCGGTTTGGGGTTCAATTGCCGGATGACTGCTGATGCTGAACTGTAGCGCCGATTAGTGGCGCTTTGAAGCATGGTGTCGAGGATGCGGCCGAAATCATCGCTAACAGCAGTCTTCAAATAATTTCGCCAAGCCCAAGAATCCTCTGTACTGTCGAACAAATCGAAGGGAGGAATTTCAGTCAGCAAGTGAATGCAGGTAACGCCCAAACTGTAGATATCGCTGGCAAAAACGGCTTTTCCCATCAATTGTTCTGGGGCTGTATAAGCAGCACTGCCGATGATTGTACCTGTTTGCGGCAACCCGGTTGCTGTTACTTTCTTAGCTGCACCAAAGTCTACTAAAACAATATCTTTTTGGAAAGGAGAGGGTTGATAGGAATTTTCTAAGGCGGGTAAAGGGGCTGGAGTTAGCCGGCGGCGAATGATATTTTCGGGTTTGATATCGCGGTGAATGACTTTGGATTTGTGGACGAAGTGGAGCACTGGCAATAAATCGTTGAGGATTTGCCGAGTTTGAGTTTCGGTGAATGCTCCTTTTTGTTCTAATTCTCTGGCTAGGTTTTTGCCGTCTATAAATTCTTGTACTAAATACTGTCTCCCGTCTTGTTCAAAATGCGCGATTAATTCGGGAATCTGGGGATGTTTTCCCAAGGTTTCTAGCTGGGCTGCTTCTTGGTGAAATAGTTGAGCGGCTTTTTCGGCTGCGGTATTTTGCTGCAAAAATTGCTTGATTACGCACTGCGAAAAAATCAGGGGTTTGGTTTCATCAACTGCTAGAAATGTTCGGCCAAAGCCTCCTTGCCCGATCGGCTTTATGGTTCGGTAGCGAGATGCTGATGGCGTTTCTGCGTCAAGAGTTAACAACAAATTGGAGCCGCAACTTTGGCACAATTCTGCATCCCCTGGGTTTTGCGGATTCTGACAAGTTGGGTTTAAGCAATAGCACATTGGATTTTAGATTTTAGATTTTAGATTTTAGATTTGTAATTGGGAATGGGGAATGGGGAATGGGGAATGGGGAATGGGGAATGGGGCATCGGGCATTGGGCATCGGGCATCGGGCATTGGGCATCGGGAATTGGGAATTGGTTATTGGTTGTTATCGCCAACAACTCACAAAAAACCTATAAAAAACAACAAATAGCAACCAACAACCAACAAATAACTAATGACTACTGACTAATGACTACTGACTACTGACTACTGACTACTGACTACTGACTAATGACTAATGACTAATGACTAATGACTAATGACTTAAGTGGGGACGAGTTCGCCTGGCCGCAATGCGGCCCATTTGCCGGTCTCTTGCTTGAAACTCTGACACCCGACTACATCCCATTCCATTTCAATTTCGTCTTGGCGGGGACGGATGTTGACGTTGATGGTGGGTTCTACGGGGTCGAAATCGGGTGTTTCGGTGAGGTGAATCTGTTCGTGCTGTTCTTCTACGGCGTGGTAGGTGAAGCAGCGGTCTACATAGTGGCAGTTAATACAAATACACATTCTTGATATCCTCTGTGCATTTCAAAAAGATTGGTGAATTTCGAGCTTTCTGTTAATCTAGCGTAGCAAGAGCTTAATTGTTTGTAAGTTTGTTTATTTTTGTTGCGATGCCGATTAGTTTGCCCTCTGCATTGTCTTCTGATACTTGGCCGTTTGATTTGGAACTGCTGACACCGCCTGCTTATCTGGTGGGCGGTGCGGTGCGGGATGCGCTGCTGGGGAGGCGATCGCACTATTTTGATTTGGATTTTGTCATGCTAACACGGGCGGTGAAGACTGCTCGAAAAATTGCCGATCGCACGAAAGGTGGATTTGTCTTGTTGGATGCGGAACGCCAAATTGCGCGGGTGGTGTTTGCGGGCGGTACGGTGGATTTGGCGCAAGCGGAAGGGGGGAGTCTGGAGGGGGATTTGCTGCGCCGAGATTTTCGGATAAATGCGATCGCCTGCAATCCTTTTACAGGAGAAATCATCGATCCTTTGGATGGTCAAACTGATTTGCGGTTGGGTTTGCTGCGGATGGTTTCGCGGTCAAATTTGGAGGACGATCCGCTAAGGTTATTAAGAGCTTACCGTCAAGCGGCGCAGTTGGGTTTTGCGATCGAACCTGAAACTCAATCTGCGATTCGGGAATTGGCGCCGCTGTTGAGTCGGGTAGCGGTGGAACGGGTGCGGACGGAATTAGGTTATTTGTTGAGCAATCCTAACGGTGTTCCTTGGATTTGTCGCGGTTGGGAAGATGGTTTGTTTTCGATTTGGTTTGAAAGTGCGATCGACCGTTTTGATATTTTGACAAAAATTGATGCGTCTGCTGCCAAGTTAGCGGCAATTTATCCAGATTTGGGGAGAGAATTTTCGCGATCGATTCGAGATACGATTAAAACGCCGTTGTTGGCGGTTGCGAAGTTGGCTGTTTTGGCCGATTCCGACCCGACAATTGCTGAAACGCAGTTGCTGCGGTTGAAGTACAGCAATGCGGAGATTAAAAGTGCGATCGGGCTTTTGAAATACTTGCCGAAGTTGCAAGCAAAACCTATCGCCCAAATGTCTTTGAGAGAACAGTATTTTTTGTTTCGGGATGTGGGAATAGTATTTCCTGTTTTAGCGGTTTTGGCGGTGGCGGCGGGAGTTGCGGTTGAGGATATTTCACTGTTAATTAATCGCTATCTGGATGCTGATGATATTATTGCTCATCCCACACAATTAGTTAGCGGCAATGATTTAATGGAATATTTGAAATTGCCCAGAAGTCCACGCATCGGTCAATTTTTAATGGAGATTCAATTAGCGCGGGTGGAGGGGAGAATTGCGACTCGCGAAGATGCGCTGAAATTGGCGGCAGAGTTGGTTAATCAGTCAATTTAAATTGATATATTGCAGCAATCATAACGGGCAAGATGCCCGTTCCACAAGACACTTAATTGTATTGTGGGGAGTAGGGGTTGGGCTTCTAGCCCGCCCTCAAAAATTCAACTTTCTTCTCAAAAATTCAACTTTTCCCTCAAAAATTCAACTTTCCCCTCAAAAGTTGAACGGGCAAGATGCCCGTTCCACAACATTCAACTTTCCCGTGGGGTGTGCTTATAGCCCGCCATGAAAAGTTAGTTGATACTGGTCAAAAATCAGAGTATTAAACAACATCTCTTAATTCTTCCGGCAATTCAAACTTGCCATCGGCACCTGCTTCAAACTCAATAACTTTCAACACAGCATCAACATTCAGCGGCCCGTAAATGTGTGGATAAAAATCTCCAGCAGCAGGTTCATACTTAACTTCTGCTTCCACTTTTTCCGAGTCAATCCACAACAACAGCAATCCTGTTTGTCCAGCAAAAAATTTGTTGGAAGTTCTAACAACTTGCGGGAGTGTCGAACAGTGGATAAATCCTTCCGAGTCTAGGGTATCGCCGCGATAGGATTGAAGGTGTTTTGCTTCTTCCCACTGTTGGCTTTTAGCAATGTGAAATATAACGCTCATAAATTATTTTACCTGCAAAAAAGAAGCTAGGCAGAGCATCTAGATATATGTTCCAAGGCTCTACCTAGGACGAGATTAAAGGATTAAAGTCCTTACTAAAAACCTAACACGATACGAGTACATCCGATCGCCCAAGAACTCTCATATCTTCCTCATCGAGCTCGACTGGTGTACCGCTGCGAATTAGTTCCACAAAATCCTCATTCGGCACCATGATGCACAAAGCGTACAAACGTTCACTGCCCGTATTCTCAATTACGTGAGTGCCTGTTGGAGGCACTAACAAACTATCTCCCGGTTGAATACTAACTGTTTTGCCGTCGCAGGTTGCTTGCCCTGTTCCTTTGAGTACAAAAAACATTTCTACTGCAAATTGATGGCGGTTGGGAGGGGTTTTGCCGCCCACATCGAAAATCTCCACGCAAACTGTTAATGAAACATTAGCTATTACCGGATCGAAGACGATAGCTAATCTATTAGTATCGCCCGGACTGATCCGAAATGCTTGGTAGTCTTTCGGAGACTTTATAACAGGAATCATGCAGTGGTTTGTCATTTTTTTTGTTTAATTGTTAATTATCGTAGGGGCGGTGCCCCCGTGCCCGCCCAGCCCCGTGCCCGCCCAGCCCCGTACCCGCCTACTCAGTTTCTTAATCAAGAGGGGCAACCACGGAGGGATTGCCCCTACACTCATTCTAGGAATCATTGCTGACTACTATTTAATTGCTTCTAACATAGCCTGAGAATCCGACAAAAAGCCAAAACATTGTTTAACGTTATAAAGAGTAGCTTGCCAGCAATAATCGGGAGATGTCGTAGCTGTACAATCTTTGACTAAAATACAGTCATAACCGAGGAAATTAGCATCTTGCAGGGTAGCCATGACGCACTGATCGGCGTTTACTCCTCCAAAGAAAAGTGTAGTTCGGCCGAGGTTCCGCAAGATACTATCTAAAGGAGTATCCCAAAAGCCACTCATCCGATATTTATCAACGCAAATATCCTCCGGTTTGGGTTTTAATTCATCGACAACCTGCGCCGCCCAACTCCCTGCCATCAGTACAGGTGCGTTGTTTTTTGGCAGCGGATCTCCCAAACCTACGCCGGATCCTGTGGGATTGTAAACGTGACGGGAAGCTGCACTAATATTGAGCAAATCGGGGCGGTTCCCCCAGTTAATCCAAATAATTGGTACTGCGTGCGATCGCAATTCTGGCAGCAAATTTGTTAAAGGATTAATTGGAGTTCGGGCGGGCGTTACATCTACGCCAATATGTGCTAGCCAACCGTCGGGATGACAGAAATCGTTTTGCATATCTATCACCAACATTGCTGCTTTTGCTAAGTCCAAACGCAGGGTTTTAGTTTCTGTTTCCAGGGTAACAGGTTGAGGCGCGATCGGCGATCGGGTGATATCAGCAATTTTGGCATCAACTTTCCAAGCATTCGGCGGTACACCCAAGGTGCGGAGAGAATCAGGATTCATATGGATTTTGGCTCAAAAACAATTTCAATCTTATAACTATTTGATTGTTACTAACTTGTCATATCTTAAATCTTTGTTATAATAATTAAGTATCCGTGGCAACTTTTTGATAATCTTTAGGATTTATTAACTTTATTACAGGCGATCGCAAATGTTAACGCCGGGGAATCATCAAATAAAAATTAAGGTAAATTTACAAAAAGGGTAAATCTATGAGCTTTACAATTCAAAATGCTTTAATTCCGGTTGATAGCGGTTATGAAACCGCAGATGTGCAAGTGGTGGAGAATTGCATAAGTGCGATCGCCCCCAAGTTAAAACCTGCGGGAACAGTTATTCACGGCAAAAATAAGCTGCTGCTACCCGGTTTTGTCAACACGCACACTCACTCTTCAGAAATGTGGCAGCGGGGCATTATTCCCCCTCTGCCGCTGGAGTTGTGGATTGCCGAATTATACGATTTTACACCTCTCGATCCCGAACAAGTTTACTTGAGCGCCTTGGGAACTGCGGTAGAAACATTACTGTCGGGCGGAACAAGCGTAGTCGATCATTTAGTTTTGATTCCGGGGCAAGAATTAGAGACAATCGCCGCCGCAGTTCGCGCTTATCAAGAAATCGGCATCCGCGCTTTTATCGGGCCGTTAATTCAAGATGAATCCCTGACAGCGGGGATGCCTGCGGGCGATAGCGGCATGGAACACGCGGCTTACATTCGCTCGACTAAAGCTACTTTGGAATTAATGGAAACAGCCATAAAACAGTTTCAACATCCCGAAAAAGGTGTTAATATGTTATTGGCGCCGACGGGAATTCAACTGTGTTCTGATGCTTTGTTTGAAGGCTGCATCGAATTGAGCGATCGCTACAATCTTTGTCGGCACGCCCACCTCTTGGAAACCCCCGCTCAAAAACAGTTAGCTCACGAAAAATACGGCTGTAGCGCTGTCGAGCACCTGCAAAAAATTGGTTATTTGAGTCCCCGAACTTCCTTAGCGCACTGCGTTTGGCTGGACGATTCCGACATTGCGATTATGGCCGAAAGTGGAGCGACAGTCGTACACAATCCCCTCAGCAACTTGCGCCTGGGAAGCGGGATTGCACCGATTTTGAAATACCGTCAAGCGGGAGTTAACGTATCTTTTGGCTGCGACGGCGCTGCTAGCAATGACTCTCAAGATTTGCTGGAAGCGATTAAAATTGGTTCTATTTTGCACAATATCACGGATTTGGATTACCGCCAATGGATTACACCGCGCCAGTCTGTAGAAATGGCATCCCTGGGAGGATCGCAAGGCTTGAATCTCGCCGATGAAATGGGTTCGCTGACAGTCGGGAAAAAAGCAGATTTTGTGCTGTATGATTTAACCAGTTTATCATTGCTGCCGCGCACCGATCCGATCGGCTTGCTGATTTTAGGGCGCCCGACTAATGCGGTAGACAGCGTTTGGGTAAACGGCAAACAAATTGTCGCCGAAGGTAAGGTGAAAACGATCGATGTTGATGCTTTGATGCGGGAATTATTCGATCGCAGCGAGTGGACGAGCAAGCGTCAATCGCAAACGGTGAGCGAGATTGAAGCGCACTACCGCCAAGTTATGAAACTGCAAGGTTATTCTTAAAAAATTAACCAATAGAATATGATATCATGTCCGGTTGAATCACATAATTAGCGCCGCCACTAAAAATTAACGCCATCCACCTCCCACATCCCAATCACTCAGAACTTCTAGCCATGACACCCCCTAACAACCAGATAAATGTAGACGCCAGACTTGTTGCAGCTAATACCAAATTTGGTTTTAACTTGTTCAACACCCTCACCAAACAACAGCCGAATCAAAATATCTTTATTTCCCCTACTTCTGTCGCCCTCGCACTGTCAATGGCATACAACGGAGTCAGCGGAGAAACCAAACAAGAAATGACAAAAGCTCTCGAATTAACGGGAATGACTCCCCAAGAAATCAACGCAGCAAATCAAGCTTTGCAAAATAGTTTGCAGAAAGTTGACCCCAATGTCCAAGTATCAATAGCCAACTCGCTTTGGGCGAAACAAGGCTTCTCATTAAAACCCGAATTTCAGCAAACAAATCAAGAATACTACAAAGCTAATCTTACCGAACTAGATTTTACGAATCCGCAAGCTCCCAGCATCATTAACAACTGGGTGAGCCAAAAAACTCAAGGAAAAATTGATCAAATAGTCGAGGAAATTAGCCCTGCTCAAGTCTTGTTTTTGATTAACGCAATTTATTTCAAAGGCAACTGGCAAACGCCCTTTGATAAATCTCAAACTGCCAACAAAACTTTTTCTTTAAGCGACGGCAGTTCAAAACAGCATCCGATGATGTCTCAGACAGGCATTTATGGGTACTACGAAACAGACAAATTTGAAGCAGTTAGTTTACCTTACAGCAAAGAAGGTTCTCTGAGTATGTATATTTTTATGCCCAGGCTCAATAGCAACTTGGAAACTTTTTTGCAGCAATTAACAGCCGAAAACTGGAATAAATGGATGCAAGAATTTAGAGAAATAAATTGTATAATTGAAATACCCCGCTTCACAATGGAGTATAAAGTTGAACTCAAAAGCACACTCATAGCTTTGGGAATGGCAGGAATTTTTGAAATCTCAAAAGCCGACTTTTCTCCGATGACTGATGACAACGTAGCAGTAGCTTCAGTAAAACACAAAACATTTGTCGAAGTGAACGAAGAAGGTACAGAAGCAGCCGCAGTGACTTCCATCGAGTTATTCAGAAGTTTGCCTTTTCTAATGAATGTAAACCGTCCATTCTTTTGTGCCATTCAAGACGATACTACAGGAACAATATTATTTATGGGTACCATCTTTGACCCCCAATAATATCAAAATTATTAGGTGCGTCAGGAAATGTTCGATCGCCTTTTAATAAAATAACCCTCGCTGGCGCACCCTACCAAGCTAATTATACGGTAAAATATCAGTCTAAAAATAATCATATTTGCGACAAATTGATGATTAAACTGCACAAATGGCAGCGGATACTGGCTTTAATAGTTGTTTTTACGATCGCCCTTACCTCCTCCGCCATATTATCCCCGCGTCTATTAGCTCAAACCCGCCCCCAAACCCCAACAACCGAATTGCGCGGCGTCTGGCTGACGAACATTGACAGCGACGTTATTTTCTCCCGCAACAACATCATTGACGCTGTAAATCGACTCGATCAACTCAATTTCAATACCATCTATCCCACGGTTTGGCAAGGAGGGTATACGCTTTATCCGAGTGCTGCAGCCCAACGAGTATTCGGACAGGCGATCGACCCATCGCCCGGATTGAAAGACCGAGACATCCTCAAAGAAATTATAGCACAATCCCGCCAAAAAGGTATAGCAGTAATCCCCTGGTTTGAGTTTGGTTTCATGGCTCCCGCCGAATCGGAATTAGCCACACTTCACCCCGACTGGCTGGCGCAGCGGCGCGATGGTTCAACTATTTGGAAAGAAGGCAAACACGATCGAGTTTGGCTGAATCCCTTTCATCCCCAAGTGCAGCAATTTATCTTAGATTTAATCCTAGAAGTTGTCGATAATTATGATATAGATGGCATTCAATTTGACGACCATTTCGGCTTGCCAGTAGAATTTGGCTACGAGCCATTAACAGTGTCAATGTATCAGGAACAAATCAAAAGTCCTCCCTCCGACGACCCCCGCGAAACCTTCTGGGTGCGCTGGCGCGCTGACAAAATTAACGACTTCGTGGGCAGAGTTTCCCGCGCCATCAAATCCCGCAAAGAAAAATGTATTGTCAGCTTATCTCCCAACCCTTTTCACTTTGCTTTACCCGCCCACTTGCAGGACTGGTTTACCTGGGAAAGACGCGGCTACATCGACGAAATTGTGTTGCAGGTTTATCGCAGCGATATCAAGCGTTTTAGTGCCGAACTGGAACGGGAAGAAGTTAAATTGGCTAAACTTAACATTCCAACTGCGATCGGCATTTTGACTGGTCTTAAAAATAATTCCGTGCCCCTCAAACAAATTCAAGAACAAGTGCAAGAAGTGCGAAAAAGAGATTTCGCCGGCGTCTCGTTCTTTTTCTACGAAAGTTTGTCGAATTGGGCGAGGGAAACCCCCGAACAGCGCAATTATGCCTTGCAAGAATTCTTTCCCACAAAGATGCAGCGCCCCCCATCCGAAGGTCGAATTTGAAACGGGAGCATCTCAATGAAAGCAGCCAAGCCCAAAATTGGAGTTAGGAGTTAGGAGTCAGGAGTCAGGAGAAAAGAGTCAGAAGGAAGAAGAAAGGAGCCAGAAGAAGTGTTTTTACAAATATGAGATGCTCCCATTTGAAACCCACGCTTAAAATGAGAAAAAGCATACAGCGCTTAGGAATTGTCATCTTATTTTTAAGCGCTTTCCTAACAATTGGCTATCTCACTCCCCGAAAATGGGGAAATTACTCGCAAGCAGATTGCACAATCTCTCTATACATTTCCAACCAAGGCATCCACACCGAAATCATTGTTCCAGTTAAAAATGAATCTTTTGACTGGAATCAATTTTTACCGCTAACAGAAATAGGGCGGGATGCCACTTCTGATTATCAATATTTGTCTTTTGGCTGGGGAGATAGAGCTTTTATGTTGGAAACTCCCACATCAGGAAGTATCAACCCAGTTACAGCTTTCAAGGCGCTATTTCTCCCTACTCCGTCTACGGTGCAAGTACAAGGTTATCGGGTTTGGCCACAAAATAAAGAAACAAAATGTGTTAAACTTAGCGGGTCTAATTATCTAAACATTGTGAATTTCATTAAAAATTCATTCCAACTAGACGCAGGAGGTAATAAAATAAAAATTAGTTATGGCTACCACAACAGTGATAGTTTTTATGAAGCAAATGGCAGCTACTCTATTTTGAGAACTTGCAACGACTGGACGGCAGAAGCTTTGCAAAAAGCTGATGTCAATACTCCTTTATGGTCAACGCTTTCTTCTGCGGTTATGTTTCATTTAAATAGCGGCTGCGAATGTATATAAGAAGGAAGAGGATCGATGTGAAGAAGGAAGAAGGAACAAAAATAAACTCTTCCCAATTCCTAATGCCCTGTTTGGCCGATGCCCCATGCCCCATGCCCGATGCCCAATTCCCCATTCCCAAATATTATGAATGTAATTCCAGCGATCGACTTATTGGATGGAAAATGCGTCAGATTGTATCAGGGAGACTACGCGAAGTCTCAAACTTTTAACGACAACCCCGTCGCAGTCGCCAGAGAGTGGGTAAATGAAGGCGCAACCATGCTGCATTTAGTAGACCTCGACGGCGCCAAAGCAGGTCATCCAGTCAACCAAGCAGCCATTGAAGCGATCGTCCGATCAGTAGACGTTCCCTGTCAAGTAGGTGGGGGAATGCGCGATCGCGCCTCCGTTGCTGGTATCCTCAATTTAGGCGTGCGGCGCGTCATTCTCGGCACTGTCGCCGTCGAACAACCGCAATTAGTCGGCGAATTGTGCGCCGAATTTCCCGATCGAATTCTGGTCGGCATCGACGCCAGAAATGGTAAAGTTGCTACTAGAGGCTGGCTAGAAACTTCGGAAGTTTTAGCAACAGAATTGGCGCAAAAAATGGCCGAGTTAGGGGCGGCTGAAATTATTTACACCGACATTCACCGCGACGGTACTATGGAAGGGCCGAATTTGGAATCTTTGCGCGAAATTGCTAACGCTATTTCGATTCCGGTGATTGCTTCCGGTGGCGTTAGTTCGATCGCCGATTTGTTGAGTTTGCTGGCTTTGGAACCAATTGGTGTCAAAAGTGCGATCGTCGGTAGGGCAATTTATACCGGCGATATCTTGCTAAAAGAAGCAATTCAAGCAGTCGGGCAAGGGCGGTGGCAGGATGTACCGCCAGATTTGGGTTCTTCAAGCTTTGCTTGATACAGCAAATTCCACATTTATGAAGTACACCCGCCTCTGGCTCAATCCCCGTAGGGACAAAGGCTTTCGCCCAAGCAGTGTCAACTTTCCACGTCAAACCCGCAGTCCGACAGGGGTTGAAACCCCTGTCTCAAAGCACAAGTCCTCTGAAGAGGACTAAAGAAATGGGTAACAACTCATCAGTCCTCTTCAGAGGACTTTCGCTATTAGACAGGGACTTCAGTCCCTGGCGGTCTTTCGGCTTAAGTTGACACTAATGGACTCTTGGAGTGTCCCTACTACACTTCATAAATTCAATCATCAATTAACGTAGCATTGTCTTTCTTACCATCACCGTAACCATGTTTTTGAACCATACAATTACAGCTTTAAGTTCTGGGATGGCATCCCTAGTTGCCCCCATACCTTTGTTAGCAACAGTCGAGGCAGAAAATTCGCCGATCGTCCTCAGCGGAGTTTTGCTCAGTTTGGTAGTGATTTATATCGCCAGTAAAATCGGCGCGGAAGTGGCTCTAAAGTTTGATTTTCCCCCGGTTTTGGGTGAACTTGTAGCAGGGGTGATTATTGGAATATCTGCTTTACACTTGATCGTTTTTCCCGGAAGCGAGCTGTCAGCCTCAGACTCAGGGATTATGACAGTTCTGCAATCGATTAATCATCTGTCTCCTGCCGCCTTCACCAGTGTGTTTGAATCGCAGAGTGAAGTCATTTCAGTGCTAGCTGAATTGGGCGTAATTATTCTGCTGTTTGAAATTGGCTTAGAGTCGGATCTCAAACAACTCAAGCAAGTCGGAATTCAAGCTACCGTTGTCGCCTGCGTAGGTGTGGCAGTTCCCTTTGCCGCCGGTACTGCGGGCTTGATGATAATTTTCCACACGGCGGCAATTCCAGCAATTTTTGCGGGGGCAGCTTTGACGGCAACCAGCATTGGAATTACATCTAAAGTGTTGTCTGACTTAGGACAACTGAACTCTAAAGAAGGTCAAATTATTGTCGGTGCGGCGGTGATTGATGATGTGTTGGGAATTATTGTCCTGGCTGTTGTCGCCAGTTTAGCCAAAACCGGGGAGATTGATGTTGTTAATGTCATCTATTTGATTGTCAGTGCAACTGTTTTTCTGCTAGGTTCGATTCTGTTGGGTGGTGTCTTCGACAAAACCTTCTCGGCGGTGGTGGGTCAACTCAAAACTCGCGGCAATATTCTCATCCCGGCATTTATTTTTGCCTACTTCATGGCTTTTCTGGGCAACGCAATTCATCTCGAAGCGATTTTGGGTGCGTTTGCTGCGGGCTTGGTGTTGGATGAAAGCGATGCGCGCAATGAGTTGGATGAACTGGTGAAACCCATCGCCGATTTATTTGTGCCCATCTTCTTTGTGACGGTGGGAGCACGGGCGGATTTGGGGGTTTTGAACCCAACAGTGCCGGATAATCGGGCGGGACTTTTGATTGCCGTATTTTTGATTGTGGTTGCTATTTTGGGCAAGATCGTAACAGGTTGGGTGGTGTTTGGTCAGCCTGGAATCAATCGATTGGCGATCGGAGTGGGGATGATTCCTCGGGGCGAAGTCGGGTTAGTGTTTGCCGGCATCGGTTCCGCGAGTGGGGTTTTGGATAAACCGTTAGAAGTCTCGATTATTATCATGGTGATTCTGACGACATTTTTAGCGCCGCCTTTTCTGCGGATTGCCTTTGGTGATACGGTAGAGCCTCCTGCTAGTGGGGAACTTTCTAGCGAGAAAATCGTTTGATATCAAATCCGCCCTTCATCGGAATTATTCATCTCTCTGTTCTCGAACTCTGCGTTCTCTGCGTACTCTGCGGTTTAATCATTCCCATCCAACCGGAAACGATATGATAGAGGGAATTTGAGTCTGGGCGATCGACTAATTTAGACACAAAGGTCGATCGTCCAAATTGTCTTACCCGTAATATCATGTCCCCTCGATTCCCCCAAATCACGTAGGGGCGGGTTCACCAACCATATTTGCCAATAATTGACAATCTCAAAAACCCGCCCCGACCGGGATATTATGGTCAATCGATCGTCCAAATTGTCTTACCCGTAATATCCTGTCCCCTCGATTACCCGAAATCACGTAGGGGCGGGTTCACCAACCATATTTGCCAATAATTGACAATCTCAAAAACCCGCCCCGGCCGGGATATTATGGTCAATCGATCGCCCAAATTTATCTAGCCGTAATCATAAGTCCTAAGTTGTGAGAAGCGGCTACAGCTTGACTTTCAACTGATAACAATTGTCAGCGAGTTTAATCAGTTCGCCCAGGCCCCAAGTACCTTGATCGTTCAAAAGTTCCGCTAGTTGATTCGGGATGGCTTCTACGCCCAGAAATGCCCCGCTGATGGCACAAGCCATTGCTGCGGTGGTATCCACATCGCCACCGACGGCGATGCTAGTGCAGAGAGTTTCCCAGTAATCTTGAGGCGTTCTCAAAAACGCATATAAACTCCACAAGACGCTACCAACTACAAAAGGGGAAATTCCTTGCCAAGAGTGCTCGTAGTTTAACGGGAGTCCAGCTCTAGAAATCAACTCTACGGCTTCTTCTGGGGGCAATTTCACCCAATCAATCAAATCTTTGAGCAAAGCAGCAAAGGAAGGATCGACTTCTCCTACCCATTCGCTCAGTTGACCGAGAAATGGCTCAGTTTCTATCATCATGTCAGATTGAAGGGCGATCGCCACAGCCCCGGCGATCGCCACAGCCCCAGCAGAACACCGCGAATCTTGATGGGTGATGCGCCCTTGATCGCAAGCAGCTTGTACAAGCTGGGACGGGTCATCGTAGAATATTAAGCCGATCGATCCAGCCCTCATCGCACTGCCATTACCAGCATTGGGAGCACGAGTACCAGCTTCTTGCCAAGCAACGCCCCGAATCAGGCGGTTTGCAGCTTCTTCTGTCGATCGACCCCGCCCGACAATGCGCTGTTGAGCGAAAATGTCAGCAATACGGGTGGCGTAGTCGCTGGGGTCGAATTCGCCACAAGCGACGTAGCTTTGGAGGAGTTCGCGGGCGAGTTGGGAGTCGTCGGTGTATTGACCAAAAGGCAAGCCGAAGCGATCGCGATCTTTGATTTTTTTGAGTCTAACTTCGTAGTTGACAAAGTTTTGGCAAACTTCGGGAGGATAGCCTTCTACTCTACAGCCTATAGCGTCGCCCAGACACTGACCGATCAGACAACCTCTAAATTGTTCGAGACGCGGTACTGTCATTTATGTAGTTTTGAGTAGGTCAATTTAATCGTATGTTAAATCCCCGAATTCTTAAAGCCTGCTGTGGAGAGTCAGAGCGCCCGCTACTAGCACTAACTACTTGTCTATCCCCTTTTTTTCTTGAATTTGAGCTGACGACTTTTATTTTATTTAAACAAATAATTTAGATACGATATAACAGTTTCCAACCTACTTAATAAATGCTATATAGAGGAATGTGCAAGCAGTTATTTACCAACAATTGCTACAGCACCGCTTTGCAAAACAGGAATTTCAATTCGGAACTCTGCTCCTTGATGGGGTTGAGAGAAGCACTGGATGAAGCCACCGTGCTTATCAACTACAATTTGATAGCTGATGGATAGCCCTAATCCAGTTCCTTTACCCGTTGGTTTTGTGGTGAAGAAGGGATTGAATACCTGTTGTCTAACAGTTTCCGGCATCCCAGGCCCATTGTCTTGAACTTGAATTACTACATTTTTTGAATAACCAGAATGAGTTTCGTTTGTGACTAGCTTAGTCCGAATAGTGATGCGACTGGGATTTGTTTGGATGTCTTTTCGAGAACGCTGATTGTCGTAGTTTTCTAAAGCATCGATCGCATTTGCCAGAATATTCATAAAGACTTGGTTCAACTGTCCGGCATAGCACTCTACTCGCGGTAAGTCACCGTACTCTTTGACAATTTCAATAGCAGGATGAGCCGGGTTTGCCTTCAGCCGATTTTGCAAAATCATCAATGTGCTGTCAATTCCCTCGTGGATATCAACTGGCTTCATTTCTGCCTCATCCAGCCGCGAGAAGTTTCGTAGCGACAGGACAATTTGACGAATGCGATCGGCTCCTACCTTCATTGAAGTCAGCATTTTGGGCAAATCTTCACTAATGTAGTCCAGCTCGAACTCTTCAATTTTTTCCTGAATTTGGGCATTAGTTGGATAGGTTTGCTGGTAAAGCTGAATCAACTTTAGTAAATTTTGCGTGTAGTCGGCAGTATGGCTCAGGTTGCCATAGATAAAGTTGACTGGATTATTAATTTCGTGAGCAACACCAGCAACCAGTTGCCCCAAACCTGACATTTTCTCTGCCTGAATAAGCTGTGCCTGAGTTTGCTGTAAGGTTTTGAGTGCAACCTCAGCTTCCTCTTTTGCTTGCCTTAACGCAGCTTCGGCTTGCTTGCGCTCAGTAATATCGAGTGTGAAGGAGCCAACTCCAACAATCTTTCCAGCCTCCCCTACTAAAGGCGTATTGAACCATTCGCAAATAATGGTTTTGCCGTCTTTCGTAATATTTTCGTTGACGTTGTAGCGTCCTCTGGTCTCACTCAACAGCTCGTTCAGAACTTGATCGACTACCTTTCTGGCAGACGCAGGCACAATTAATTCTGCGGCATGGTGTCCGATCGCCTCTTTCGCCGTGTAACCAAAAATCTTCTCTGCCGCTGGATTCCAGGCCGTGACTTTAAAGTTTAAATCCCATTCCAAAACGGCCAGTGAAGTTTGGCGGAATAGAAAAGATAGCCGCTGCTGCGAGGCTTTGAGTTCTTCTTCTACTTGTTTCCGTTGAGTAATGTCAATCCCTGTTTTGATGATGTACTCAATTTCTCCCCGATCGTCCAGTAAAGCAGTATCTGACCAGGCAATCAGTCTGAGTTGTTGATCTTTGGTCATCCAACTGCCTTCATACTGCTGGGGAAAATTACCAGATTGTAAAGACTCAAAAGTAGTTTTGGCTTGTCTAGCTAAGTCTGAGTTGGGGAACAAGTCCCAAATGTAGCGCCCTTTCACTTCACTAAACGAGTAATGAGTCATTTGTTCGCAAGCTCGGTTAAAGCGAACGATTTGTCCCTGCGGGTCGAGCACAACTACCAGGGCACCTGCAATTTCAAGAATAGCTGAAACAAAATTGCGTTCCACTTCAACAGCTTTAATCAGTTCCTCTAACTGGGTTGCCATATTGTTAAAGGCGATCGCCAATGTCCCCAGTTCGTTTTGGCTGTCGATGTTGAGCCGTGTCTCTAATTGCCCCGCACTGAGTTCAGTAGCTGCCGTGGTTAAGCGCTGGAGGGGCACCACAATTTGCCGAATAAATACAAAGCCAATGCCAACAGCGACGATCGTCACCAGCGCCAATGAGCCTCCCATAACTGAGAGCATTTGGTAAACGGGAGCATACGCCTCAGCCGTTGGCAGTTCTACAACCACATTCCAATTCACGCTCCGAACTAAGGCACTGGCTCCCAATACTTCTACCTGCTTTAGACCCTGATAAACGTTAAGGCGCTTAGTATCTTGGGATGCTTTCAAGAATTGAAAAAAGGGACGCTTAGAAATATCTTCAAGTTGAAATGTTTCTGGCTTACTACCCTTTTGAGCAATGAGAAAATTACGCTCATCAACTACATAGACATAACCCGTCTTGCCCACCTCCGTTTGGGAAACAATAAACCAGAGAAAGTTGAGATTTATCTCTGCTAATAGCACCCCATCCACCTCATCTCGCTCATTCCGAATCGGAACCGCCAGAATGGTCTTTGGTTCGTGGGTTTGAGGATTAATTTCTACAGGACTGACATAATCTTCCTGTTGTTTAAAGGCACGAATAAACAGTGGCGAATTGGCGGGATTTTCTAAATTGAGCGGTTCGTAGGGCGAAACTGACGCGACAACTTGTCCCTTCCGGTTCAAAATGGCAACGGCTTCATAAGCATCATTATGACGAGTCAACCCTTCCAACAGGCTCTGCTGCGCTTGAGGTTGAAAGTTGGTGAGTCCTTTGACCCTAGCTAAATAGCTCAGTTTTCGTTTCAAGTCATCTAGATAATTATCAATCTGCCCTGCTGCTGTCTGACTACGCGCTTGTTGGAGCGATCGCGATTGCTGGATCTGCGCCTGAAAGCTGAGGTAGATCAACAACCCACCAGTGGGCAGTAAGCTCAGGAGAACCAAAAATATCAAACCATACCGGAGCTGATGTGCAATAGATAAGAAGCGTGGCCAGGGATGAGAAGGAGAGCTTTTGGCGATCGGCAGAGCGCGATCGTTGCGTTGATTTTGCATCGGACTTAGGATCAATTTTGGTAAATCAATTAATCGGCGCACTAAGGAGAAACATCGATTTTGCCAGTCGTCACAGCTTCTCGGATGGTCTTGAAAGTGTCCTCTTCCTGAGACGTGAGACTACCACGGAAAGGGGCAAAGTCGTAGATATTTTCCTTGAGCCCAAACTTGTAAAGTTTTCCTTCCCAGCGACCTTGCTGGGTTAACACGGCCGCATTTAGCACCAGATTGGGAATGTCCTGCAGAACGCTAGTTAGGACTTTGCCGGGAGCCAGTTCGTACTGATCCTTTGCCCAACCAATCACAAAGACTCCTGGCTTTTGCGTAACGGCTTTTAGGGCGGCTAATCCTGCCTCATCCGCGTTGAAGGTCAAAACATCTACTCCAGAGGCAACCATATCCGTTGCGACTTTGGTGGCTTTGTCCGTATCACTCCAAGTGTTGAGAAAAGCAGTCGAAGCTTGAACAGAGGGATTCGTTGCCTTCACTCCCCGCCTAAACAAGGCTTCTTCTTCTTTATAAACCGGATAAGGTGCACCCACAATATAGCCAACTTTATTGCTTTTGGTCTTCATGGCAGCCAAAGCGCCTGTGAGGTACCCCACCTCACCCGAGCGAAAGGCAACAGCCCCCAAATTTCTGTTATTCCCTGGATGCGTTGTAACCAGGGCAAATTTCGTTCGTGGAAATTCTTGAGCGACCTTTTCGGCAGCTTTGGCATAGCCACCATTGGCTACAATTACCAGGTCATAGCCTGACTGGGCATATTTGCTAATGGCAGCTTCACTATCTTCACCGTCAAGACCAGTAAAGTCTACCTGAGCATTAAATTTATTTTTGATTAGATTCAATCCTTCAAAAGAAGCTTGAGCCCAACTGTTGTTGTCTTTGGAGCCTCTGGTGACCATTGCCACTCTAAAGCTGCTAGAGGTAGTTGCTTCAGGGGAAGAGTTTACGTTCGGAGTCGATCGACTGCAACTGATCGCCAAAAATAGAGCTAGAGCCGCCAGAGTCATTTGTTTGAAAAGAGATTGAATTCGCATAATAGCTTTTCGCAGGAATATTACTTTTTCTAGGTCGATAAATTTGTTGAATGGTACCTCAACAATCTTCACAACTCTTACTGTAGCTGGCATTTAATGACTCTGGCCGATTCAGCGTACCACTCATTTAACCTCAAAAACAAGTAAGGACACGGCACTGCCGTGTCCTTACAAATCTAACCTGCAATTAACCGAATTCGCGATTACTTAACAAACAGCATTTCTTGATAAGTAGGCAGAGGCCACAAATCATCAGCCACTTCACCTTCCAGAGCATCCGCATACTGGCGAACCTCATCCATCAAAGGACGAATTGTTTGCGAAGCATACTGCATATGGTCTTCGGTCGAAGCAAAATCGTGCTTGCTCAAAGCATCACTCAACTTGCTCGCAGTATCCATCATTGACTTAACCAGCACCGCTACTTTTTCGGCACTTTCCTTTTCCAGCTCAATCCCAATCTCTTTCAATTTAGAAATCGTGCCGGAAAGTTCAGCTAAATACCTCACCGCTGCGGGGTAAATAATGGTTTTTGCCATGCTTGATACCAGTTTTGCTTCGACTTCAATTGCCAGCAAATACTGCTCTGCATAAACATCGTAACGGCTTTCCAATTCAACGGGAGTCAGAACACCTGTCTTTTCAAACAAGTCTTCAATGTATCCTTCCTTCAATACGGGCAAAGCATCTGCCGTAGTCCGCAAGTTAGCTAAACCCCGTTCCTCAACAGCCATTTTGTGCCATTCTTCCGAATAGCCATTGCCGCCAAATATAACCGCGCCGTGCTCATCCATCACTTCTTTCAAAACAGTTTGGATGGCAGCATTCAGTTCAGTTCCGTTAGCCAAATCGCTTTCTAATTTGTTAGCAATCCAGTCCAAAGAATCTGCAAGGATTGTATTCATCGCCACCAGCGGCCCGGAAACAGACTGACCGGAACCTACTGCACGGAATTCAAATCGGTTTCCAGTAAAGGCAAAGGGCGAAGTCCGGTTTCTGTCCCCAGCATCCTTCATGAAAGTAGGCAGTGTTTCTACACCTAAGTTCATAATTCCCCGACATTGAGAGTCCTTAATTTCTCCCCGGCTAATTTGCCCGAAGATATCTTCTAATTGCGAACCCAAATAGACAGAGATAATTGCTGGCGGAGCCTCATTTGCACCCAATCGGTGGTCGTTGCTGGCAGTCGCAACTACGGCGCGCAACAGCGGCCCGTATTTGTGAACTCCGCGAATCACAGCGCCGCAGAATACTAGAAATTGTATGTTCGAGTGCGGTGTATCGCCTGGGTCTAATAAGTTTCCTTGGGTGGCATTGCCGACCGACCAGTTGACGTGTTTGCCAGAACCGTTAATGCCGGCGAAAGGCTTCTCGTGCAGCAAACACATAAAACCGTGTTTCTTCGCAGTGTTGCGGAGAATTGTCATGGTTAATTGTTGATGGTCGCTGGCGACGTTTGCAGCTTCAAAAACTGGTGCAATTTCAAACTGACCGGGAGCTACTTCGTTGTGGCGGGTTTTGGCAGGAATTCCCAGCCGGTACATTCTTTCTTCTACTTCTTGCATGAAGACTTGAACGCGCTCTGGAATCGCTCCAAAATAGTGGTCGTCAAATTGCTGACCTTTCGCAGGAGGTTTGCCAAAAAGGGTGCGACCTGCTAGCAGTAAATCGGGGCGACTGGTGGTGAAATTGGCATCTACCAGGAAGTATTCTTGTTCGGGCCCGCAACTGGAATTGACGGGAGCAACTTCGGTATTTCCTAATAGCTTTAACACTCGGATTGCTGCTTTGTTCATTGCGGCAATGGAACGCAAAAGCGGCGTTTTCTTGTCTAAGGCTTCACCTGTCCAGGAGATGAAAACAGTGGGAATGCACAATGTCATGCCGTTGTCTGTTTCCATGACATAAGCAGGGCTGGTGACATCCCAGGCTGTATATCCGCGAGCGGCGGCAGTGGAGCGAATGCCGCCGTTGGGGAATGAGGAGCCATCGGGTTCGCCTTGTACTAGAACTTTACCTGCAAATTCTGAGATGACGGAGCCATCGCCTTGCACTGAGATGAAAGCATCGTGCTTTTCGGCGGTGCTGTTGGTTAGCGGGTAAAATACGTGGGCGTAGTAGAGGGCTCCTTTGGAAATAGCCCAATCTTTCATTGCTGCTGCAACTACATCAGCTACGGAATCATCGAGTTTTTGGCCTGTTTGAACGGTGTTTTTTACTGATTTGAAAATACTTTTGGGCAGACTTTCTTGCATTTTGCTCAGACTAAAAACGTCTGTTGCCCACAAATCTTCTAGCCGCTTGGGAGGCTGGGCAGGCATCTGTTTGCGGTTGACGATTTGAGAAATTGCTTGAACGCGCGATTGGTTTCCACTCATGGTTATTTTTATTGGGATTGCAGGACGAGTTGTTGATAAAAAATAGATGTTAGCAAAAGTCTAACGATTGACGAATATGTTGGATTTACCCAAGATTTTGCACCATTCTCAAGAACGGGCTCTTCGGCCCGTTCCACAAGAGATCAATTTTCTCGCTTCACAGCCCGTCCAGCCTGTTCATAAAAGGCTAATTGAGAATGGTGCAACATATGAGATTTACCCAACATTTTTTGTCAAAGCTAACTTTTGCGAGAATGCCTTTTTTGGCAGGCTCTACAAGATTGGATGAGCGAGGCGCAATCACTTCGCCGTCCACCGGGCGTGACAATCCTGTGTGAGATGCGGTTGGATTTCGGTTATTAGCAAGAAGATAGATGGCAAGAGCCTGTACAAACTTGAGTCAACATTATAGATGTCTGCACTGCACAAATTTAGTAACTAATATTCACCCTGGTCAGCTCAAAAATTTTGTGCGAATCAATTCCGATGAATTCAGGTCAAAACTACTTATGGTTTTTAACGGTTCGACGATCGATAAATCGCAGTCCAGCAAACAACGCACTCGTTTAGGGGTTTTGGAGAATTATGGAGAGTACACAATCTACACTTGGAGAGTTTAAACAATCATTAACAAAATAAATGTATCGCAGGCTACAGAATTTTATGTTTTTTTTAGAAAGGTCGATCGCACCGATCGCACACAACCCCAGGGTTTCAGTGTAACAGGGCATGGGGCATGGGGCATGGGGCATGGGGCATAGGGCATGGGGCATGGGGCATGGGGCATGGGGCATACCTCACCACGCGATCGAACCGCTATATAATAAATAAAGTCTGGCAACTCTTCTAAAAGTTGGTGCGACAATTTGCCGTAGAAATCTTTACGAGATTTGGGAACTTATTAAACTGTTATAGCCGCAGTTTATTGAGCATAAATGAATAAGTTGATAATTTTTAGTTAACTCGTTGGTAATCGGAAGACTTCAGAGTATGAGCCAAAAAGCGTTCTGTGTAGTACAAAGCTAATTGATTGCTCGGCCCATTAAAAACTGCATCAAAGGCGTGTTCAGCCCAAGGAATTTCGAGCAAAATAGCCCGCTCGCCCGTGGCTCGCAATCGTTGGTAGAGCGATCGACCAAACTTGGGCTGAACGATATGGTCGCGACCTGCATAAACCAGTAGAGAAGGGGGAAGATTGGGTTTAATATAATTTATGGGAGAAGCCCGACGGTAAAGCTCATTGAGTTCATCTGGCGTTCCTCCCAAAAAGGCACGTAAGACGGCTCGAACATTTATGGCATCAGGAAAAGGTGGGTCATTGTATCCCCGGATCAGGTCATTTGGCCCGTAATAGTTCACTACTGCTCGAACTGGAAGCACACTAGAATCATAAGCAGTTAGCATTGCTAAATGGGCACCTGCAGACCTTCCCATCAGAGCAATTCGATCGAGATCGATTTCCCAATCAGCAGCATGAGTTTTGATATAGGAAAGAGCGGCTTGTACGTCCTCAAGCTGAGCAGGAAATCGATACTTGGGAGCGTGGCGGTAAGCGATTGCAACCACACAATAGCCTTGGGCGGCCATGTAGCGGCTGAATTCCTCATTGGAATCGGGATTGCCTCTCTGCCAAGCTCCTCCGTAGAGCGTGATAATCGCCGGATATTTGCCAATTTGCATCGGCCGATAAAGGTTTAGTTGCAGTGAAACTCCGTCAGGGTTGGCAAATCCAATAGCCCGATCGATCCTAACCTCTCTGATGGGAATTCCTCGGAACGCATCTGCGAGGATAAACGCTTGAGGGCGTAGCTGCGCGCGATCGGCTTGAGGAATCGCTGCTAAATAGTTTTCCCCTAAAACAGCTTGCATTTGGGTAGCTATGGCTGCATTGGCTGCTGGGAACTGAATCAGGGGAAGCAGGCCCAGGATGAGGGCGAACAGGTTACAAATCAGTAAAATAATGTAGACTTTACCTTGA
The DNA here is from genome assembly GCF_036700445.1 of Microcoleus sp. T3_B1. NCBI lineage: Bacteria > Bacillati > Cyanobacteriota > Cyanophyceae > Oscillatoriales > Microcoleaceae > Microcoleus > Microcoleus sp. T3_B1. The sequence goes on along the minus strand of NZ_JAUBOX010000044.1, from coordinate 1,327 downwards.
TGCCGTCTGAGCAGGTTCAGCAGAAGGGCGATCGTATTGATAGCAACCAACCAAGGACTGATTTCTGGTGCTCCCACCGCCAAAGGGTACAGGAACATCGTGGGTGCTGGTACGATCACCCAGAGACTGAGAAATAGGGCGATCGTACTTAGGAACCAAGAAATAAATGGCGAGACTAAGAATGCTGCCAATAAGGGTAACTTTTTGCGGTTCTTCTTGTGGATCATCGGATTTTTGCAGCCTAATTTTTAATCAGTTTATACCAATTTTTTATGAGGCCTCGTAGAATCCGATCCCCCCTAGCCAAGAGGGCGGGCACTCTTGGCACCGCCCCTACTAAGGGGGGGACAAGATTCCGATCAAAGTCAACCCCTACTCCCCAACAATCAGGGGGATTTAGGGGGATCGAGATATGTGCAACTTCACATTAAATTGGTATTAAACTAATATCATCGCCCTAAAATATGCTACAATGACACTGAGACTTTAACAAAAATTGCCTCAAAGTAGATTCCCAAAAAGCATTGATTTAACACCTAAGTCGTTAAAAATAATTTAATCGCCTTGCGCCACCAACAGGATAAATCTTTGGGGAACGAGTTCTTACATCACTATTGCATAAATTTGGATAATTGGAAGTACATTTTAGATTCAAGCATTAGCTCTAGCAATCCTAAATCATTTGTGAATTTCTTACTCCCTCCCCAAGGCATCGGGGAGGGTTGGGGTGGGGTAAAAATTTACGACTCCTGCAAGGATTTCTATATGACTGATGACTATCGGGTTTGGACATTTTCTATAATTGCATTTTTTTGAAACTGGTAAGCTAAGGCGCATCTAAATTTTATACTCACGTTTGATGAAATTATTGTGCGTATCTTGCCCGCCCCAAAATACAAGTTAGATGCCCGACAGCTTATCAACTGCGCTAATTCGGTTGAATTAGGTGGAGCCACTTATAATCCAATACGGTTCAGTTAACACTGTTAATTCCCCGGAGATCCCCCTAAATCCCCCTGATTGTTGGGGAGTAGGGGTTGACTTTGAGCAACTTCTTGTCCCCCCCTTGTAGGGGCGGTGCGACCCCTACTCCCCGTGCCCGCCCTTGGCTTGGCTAGGGGGGATCGATCTTAACTGAACCGTATTGACTTATAATCGGCGTCAAGAGCCTTTTTATCGGTTAAAATGTATAGTACAAAAAGCCCATCTCACACCGCTATACAGCGGATTCCAGGTTTATGAAGTACAGTAGCAGCAGCTTGTAAACCAGTTTTTAAAGTGCTGTGGATTAACCCGCGTCAAGCGCCGTAGCTAGTAAAACATCAAC
>NZ_JAUBOX010000043.1:0-61344 GCF_036700445.1 Microcoleus sp. T3_B1 | reverse complement strand
TCGACCTACCTTAATATACCATTTCTTTTGTTTTAATATCTAGGAAGTACATCAAAGTTAAAGGTACTCGCAATGTCTAATTGTCGCTTTGGGTACGTACACCCGACGAGCCTTTCATCCCAAGGAGTAATTCCCAACGAGGTACTTCGCGCAGCGCTCAGATTAATCCCCTCTAAATATACCGAGGGACTTCCCGGCTGGTAGTTAAAATTGTAGAATGTAAAGAGCAGGAAATCTGTAACTTTGGGAGCAGTTTCATGGGGAATGATTTTCGGGTTGGCTACACCAGTGATTGCACCTAACCCGCAGCAAATCAATTAGTTGCGGTAAACTAACCAGTGTCCGGGCGGCGATTTGATCTGCCTTCGCCTGCGGTACGCGAGTTTAGCAAATGCGAATTTGCAAGGGGCAGATTTGAGAGGATCAAATTTTAGGGAAGCTAATTTATCCGGGGCAAATTTGAGCGGGGCTTCTTGGCGGCAAGCTAATTTACAAGGCGCTAATTTTACTCAAGCTAATTTAATCCAGAGCCCGTTTGAGGGGGCTAATCTAAAAAATGCTACCGTTGCAGGTGTTATTTGGGTTGAGGGTAGTATTAAATAGAAGCAGAAGTTAAAGCCATGTCCGCCTTATATTATGGATAGTAATAAATGATCGGTACGATCGACTTTACGATTTGGGACGAGTTGCTGCAACGCTACGTTGACGATTTCGGCCGCGTCAATTATCGGGGCTGGAAAGCTGAGGGGGCGGATGTTTTGAGGGGGTGGCTGGAAAGTTTGGCCGATGTGGATTTGGCGGATGGTACTGATGCGGATGCGCGGCTGGCGTTGTGGCTGAATGCGTATAATGCGATCGCAATTTCTCAAGTTCTGGAAGTATATCCGATCGCGTCGATCCGTCCCAAAATTTTGGGAATTCCCAACTGGCTGAGTTTTTTGGATTTTTTCACTCGTTCAAATTCGATTATTGGCGGCAAAAAGTACAGTCTCAATCAAATCGAACACGGAATTTTGCGGCCGGAATTTGCGGAACCGCGCATCCATTTTGCATTAGTTTGCGCTTCTGTCGGGTGCCCGCTGCTGCGCCGGGGGGCTTATTTCCCGGAGTCGGTACGGACTCAACTAGAAGCGGATGCGAGCCGTTTTATTCACAATCCTGATAAGGTGCGATATGATGCCGAGAAAAAGACGCTTTATTTGAGCAAGATTTTTAAGTGGTACGGCGAGGATTTTGTAAAGGCGGCGGGTTCGGTGGCTGAGTATGTGGGCGGTTATTTGGGGACGGAGGCGGCTGTGGGTGATGGATGGGCGATCGTTTTTTTGCCTTACGACTGGAATTTGAATCGGGTTGAAGGTTGAGATTTGCGCCTGTGGGTAGGTGTTTTTTTGAGGGAGTAATTTTTTTAGTCTGTCGTTACCCCTTCAAATTGCCAGATTCAACAGGGCGATCGGATGACTCCGAGGCAACGGGGCGATCGACTCGCTGGCACTCGCACTCGCACGGCTGGCACTGACAAGCTGGCAAAATGCACCATCTAGCGCGGTCTAACAGGTTTTGGGGTGATTGGTTGGGTTGCACTGGCACGGCTGGCAGAATTGCACCACAGGCACGGCTGCACAGTCGCAACAGTCGCACGGTTGAAGCGGTGGCGGTGGCACGGTCGGAGCGGTTGGAGCGGTGGCAAGGTCTAGCGGCAAGGTGGCAAGGTGGCACGGTTGGAGCGGTTGCCACGGTTGGAGCGCGACACTGGGTGACGCTGGGCGATTGGAGCGGTTAAAACCCACTTTTGTATTAGAATAAAAAATTGAGACATTTTAGAGGTGATAAATGGCAGGACATCCATTCCCTAACCAATATTTACAAATAACAAAAGCTCAATTAAAGCTTATGAGTAGAGACTCATTTGGAACTAATGAAGTGAGTAGTGTAGCTTTAGCTTTAGAACACTGTGCTGATGCGCTTAAGGATTGGGATTTAACACAAGTCAAAGATGATGATGCTTTACATCGGATTGACACTATTAAGCGTGTTATGGATACAACTAACGTGAAAGATGACACTGGCAAAGGTTTATTTTATCATCGTGCGCGTGTTATGACCTTAGAAGAAAGGGATGATTTTTCCAATGCTGTTTTTTTACTTTTAATATGGTTAGATAAGGTCTTTTAAAGATTGTGAATTAACCTTAATATTCTCAAACGTATGCTTTAATATTGGTACACACTTATTTATCTAACTCGTTTTTTCAAACTATGTTTACTATCAAACAACTAGAAAAAAAGACTTTACATGAACTTAAAGCTATTGCACGTAAGTACAATATAGTCCCGTCGGGTAATCGGAATTTACGCCAGACTTGGATTAATGAGTTGTTTTATAGTGCTAACTGTCCTGCTTGTAAAAGTATCAATTCTCTGAGTGCTTTGTGGTCAAAAGAGTTTGTTCATGGTGTCACATATTTTGGGTGTACTAACTGCGATGTTACAGAACACGAACTTTTGGAAATTTTCTCTGATGTAGAAGTAGACTAAGTTTACCAACGTATAGGATTTAAGACGTACTTGTAGTGATTCAAGCACATGGTTCGGATATGTCAGTTCTTTATTTAGCTGCAAGGGTTACAGGGCTTAGGCGGGGAAATAGGATTTTCCCCGCCTAGATTTATTTAGCAAAGTAAGGTTGATGATATTCTCACGTCACTATCTAAAAATGGTGTGACTGTTAGCGAAACTTACAGGTTGCAATCAACCTAAATCCCTATCAGGGATTGAAACATGGCCTCAATCAGGTTGAGGGTGGAGATTTTCACTAATCGGTAGGTGGTTAGAGGAATGCTAACCAATTAGCTATCGATCCGCCCTTAAACCTCTCCACTCAAAATCTGTTGAACCGTCAAACTTAGCTGTGGAAACATCGGAGATACCATCGCCTCTCCATCCCGAAACACCCCAACCTCAACATATTGCCCATCCTCAAGCCGCAAAACCGTCACAACTTGTTCAATTGGATCGATAACCCAATACTCTGCGATGCCCCGCGCTGCGTACTGAGCTCGTTTGCGTTGGCGAAGCCCTCGAAGAGGATCGTAATCCCGATCCCTGCCCACTCTACCCCGACTGACTACCTCCACAACAAACCGAGGAGGCAGCATATCGAAAGTGATAGTTAGCCTGATTGCTGTCAGCGGAATATGTTCAGGTTCCAGAATTATCAAATCGGGGTAGCGGTTGGCCGCATCTCCCGATCGCAAAACGGCAACTTGAACCTCGCAATTATGCGTTTTAATCAGCCTAAGTGGCACTAGCCCGCTGCTAGCCAGATAGAAAAATAGATAGTTAGCAATGAAATTATTAGGTTCAGATTCTGGTGGCAAAGCTATTAACTCCCCATCAATTAACTCATAGCGTTGACCCGTATCATGTGAGTAATTAAGGTACTCTTGATACTCCCCATGCCGTGCATGCGAGGGGATTCTTGAAGAACCCAGAGTCGGATTTTCAAAGGCGCTATCAATTCGCCGCTACTGATTCTGCTAAGATCTAATCCTAGCTTTATCGCTACTTTTCTGATAATGTTTGCTGCGCCGTTGCAATCAGCATTTATTTTCGTACCATCGGCTGAACGATACAGTCCACGAGTTATTCTTTTTCCTGATTCTTTCCACCCTTCAGTTTTTTCACCGAACGCAGGCAGCGAATCATTATCGAGAAAGCTGGCTTTTGAGGTATATGCTTCTTCAGTTTCTAGGAACTTAATTTTGTACTGATGACACAACTGAAGTATTCTCTCTTTGAGCCGACCCGTAGGAATTTGCACAAATTTTTGATTAGTCTTTTGACCCATATGGGCATTTTGTTTTTGCTCTTTATTCCATCCAAATACTACCGTTTCTATCCCATTCTTAAGGCAGTGATCGATTACAATCCTTGCTGCTTTGTTGACTGCATCTCTAACTTGTCGATTCCTTTTTTCGGTAATCCGGGCTAACTGGTTTGACCAGAACCCCTGTGGTCGGTTCTCTTTCAGCACAGAGATTCGCTTGTTGTACCACTGATTCAAAGACTTTAGATGTCGTCCATCAATAATAAAAGAAGTTCCTACATTGGATACGCCTGTTAACCAATTATTAATTCCATGATCTAACCCCAGGACACTTCCGGGAAGCACAGCACTACCAAGCTGCTCCTCTGTTCGATATACAAACTCGGCGTAAAAACAGCGATTTCTGGGAAGAATCCGAATTTCAACCAGTTTCTTGTAGTCCAAGTTTGACGGCATCGGCAAGAAAAATTCTGCGATTCCAAACCAAAGCTTGACTTTACTACCTAGTGGGAACCGTAACAACCCGTTTTTGAGTTTGACATCCGCGATCGGGAATGTCACTAATTTCAGAGAATCTTTTCTGTATTTTGGTAGCTTTGGGTGCTGCGTAACAGTCCCAGATTTGATTCCCAATAGCCGCCCAATGTATGAACTGAAGGATTCAGCGACACTGGTTAAAGTTTGCTGTGCGACATGGGAATACAGAGCCTTAAAATGCAAATTCGATTTAAACATTTTATGGAAATCATATTTCCCAGTGATTTTGCCAGTTTTGAAATACAACTGACGACCGTAGTACAAGGCGCAGTTTGCTAGCTTGTTTGATTCACCACAGACAAACTCTAAAATTGCTTTCAGACTGAAATCAGCATTAATTAAGTTTTGCTGGCATCCGTAATTAGACATTTTTTTGATTTTCGATATACTGCTTGACCACTGATAGTGGCGCACCGCCAACTGTTGCAACAAAGTAACTATTCGTCCACAGAGTTGGCAGTCTGCTTTTTAACCAAGGAAATTCCTGTCTCAACAGTCGAGATGAACGTCCTTTCAAATATCGGATCAACTTGGCAATCCCGAATTGTGGGTCTACTCCTACTAAAACATGAACATGATCTGGCATTACTTCCATTTCTATTAGTTCGGCGTTGAATTCAGTGCAAACTTCTTGTAAAATCGCTTTCAGGCGAACATCTACACCGTTAATCAACACAGACCTACGATACTTTGAACACCACACAATATGATAATTGCAGCAGTAGGTTACATTGCTGTTGGATTTTAGTTTTGTTTTCATATTTACAGTATATACCAACCAACCTGTATACTGTGTGTCTAAATATAAAGAATTGTTCAAGGCGGTTGAAACCGCTACCGACTTTTCCCCGTGTCTAAAGCCAGGGGCCCGGCGGGCTCGTTTTCCGGTCAAAAGTTAATTTTTTAGATTGAGCTTGTACCATAATATTACATTCCTTGATTTATTCGTTCCTTTCTGCTGGGAGTTTGTTTATCTAGAAACGGTTTCAACAGCCGAAGGATCTCAATCAAATCTGCTGTGCAAGTTCAGCAGGTGTCCCAGCCTCCATCGACAATCGACTCACAAGTGACATATTAAAAACTATCACAGTTCAAATCCAATAAGGTTCAGTTAAAACTGTTTATTCCGGGCCAGATCCCCCTAAATCCCCCTTAAGAAGGGGGACTTTGAGTAAGTTCTTGTCCCTTCCTTCGTAAGCAGGGCTGTTTCATTCTCACCAAAAACGAGGTTTTTGTAGGGGTAGTGCTACCCCTACTCCCCGTGCCTACCCCCGCCACCAACCATCGAATGGGGGTTTCAGGCCAAAAGGGCCGGCACGGGGGCACGGCCCCTACCAAGAATGAAACCGCCCTGCCCTTCGTAGGGGCGGTGCGACCCCTACTCCCCGTGCCCGCCCTAGGCGCCGGGGGGATCGGGCTTAACCCAAGCGTATTGAGTTCAAATCCTCTGGAATATTAAAAATGATTTCAGATAAATTTCGGCGCGAGTTGCGAGATCAAGCCAAACTCTGGCAAGCAGAAGGACTCATCGACACTTCATTCTACCAACAACTTTCGGAACGCTACCAATTCAACACACTCGAAACCGCCTCCCGCAACCGTTTCCTCAGCATTCTGATGAGTCTCGGCGGCATTCTCCTCGGTATAGGAGTCCTCACCTTTGTAGCCGCAAACTGGCAAGTTTGGTCACGCGAAGTGAGAGTTGCACTGCTGCTAAGTCTTTTCGTAGCAGTCAATGCAGCAGGTTTCTATCTGTGGCGAATTCCCCCATCCCGAAGCCAAAACTCCCCTCCCAATATGCCCGCAACAAAAGGGCGAAACAAACTCCTAGGTGAAGGATTGTTGCTGTTAGGAGCTCTGATTTTAGGAGCAAATATGGCATTGATGGCGCAAATGTTCCACATTGGCGGTTCTTCCTACGGACTTTTCCTTGCTTGGGGAATCGGCGTGCTCGGAATGGCTTACAGTTTGCGGTTGACTTCCTTGGGCGTTTTGTCCGCACTTTTAATCGGTTGGGGCTATTGGTTTGCTGTGTTAGATTGGTCTTCCAAAGTCGAGTTTTCTTGGCTGGAAGTTTTGGTGCGGCAAATGCCGATCGCAGCCAGTATAATGTTTGTGCCGCTGGCTTATTGGTGTCGATCGCGTGCTATTTTTGCCATAGGTGCGATCGCGATAATTTTTTCCCTACAAGTTTCTATCGTCCAAGGGTTACATCAAACCTGGGCTGCTGCAATTTTTTGTGCCCTACCGCCCGCTTTGCTGTGGGGATACGACGATGCAATCTGGCCGAAGGTACGCAACAAGCTGTTTCAACCTACCGCCCGCAGTTTAGCACTGCTGTTTCTCGCCAGTTTGTTTTATTTTCTTTCTTTCCACTGGTTTTGGCAAGATTTGCCGAATCCTGCGCCAACTGAACCCGATTGGGTTTTGCTGGCAAATGTGGTTGTTTTGGGCGGTTTTACGGTGTTTGAGTGGCTGCGTTTGGGACGTTTGGAACTCCGGCGGCCGAAACAAAAAGCAGTGGATTTGACTACAAGTGCGATCGGCATTTTAATTCTCGCCAGCGCCTTAATACCGCTTATTCACTTCAATTTTACTCCCCTTCCTCAATTAGCAACTTTTCTGTTCAATGTTTTATCATTTTTGCTCGCTGTCGGCTTAATCCGAGAAGGTTTAGCATTAGGAAACCGCCAGAGTTTTTGGGGAGGCATGGTATTAATCACCCTGCAAATTATCAGCCGAGTATTTGAATATAACACAGGATTGTTGCTCAAATCTTTTGTCTTTGTTTTGTGCGGAATTGGCGTAATTGCTGCGGGTTTGTGGTTCGAGCGCCACTTCGCAAAAATCCCCGATGAATAGAAATTATTCATCTCTCTCTTCTCTAACTCAGCGCCCTCTGCGTTCTCTGTGGTTTAATCATTCCCAAACAACCGTAAACAATATAACCCATAAATAACATGAACACAAACAACATGGACTTATTAGTTAAAAATCCAGCAGATACAACAAATCAGTTTCAGCTTCCCCCGGAAGCAAAACGCCTTCCCGCGTGGCGAATGTGGGTTCCTTTACTCTTGCAAATCGGACTAATTGCCGCCGTACCCGCCACCGCAGTTTACACTTTTATTACTGGCAAAACAGTTGTCCTGCAAACAGCACCAGTAGACCCTTACGACTTTTTGCGCGGATATTACCAAGTTTTGAGCTATGATATTTCCGAGCGCACAAATCTCCAAAAACTCCCCGGCTGGAAAGATTTGCCTGGGGAAAAAATATATTGCCCGCCCGGAGTTGCTTGTCCACAAAATACGCACAGTGTCAAGGCAAAAACCAGTTTTTATGTAATCTTAGAAGCGCCAAAAACCGCGACTAATCCCGGCCGCCCCCAAGCTTGGAAACCCGTCCGCGTCAGTCTGGAAAATCCCGTTAATTTGCCCGCCAACCAAATCGCAATTAAGGGCAAATATAACGGTTGGCAGATGGAATACGGCTTAGAAACTTATTATATGCCAGAGGATGAAAGGGAAAAAGTCAATCAGGAGATTAGCGAAGCTCAAAGGAACCAGCGACAATCTTTTTTGGTAGAAGTAAAGGTTGACAAAACAGGCCATGCTGTGCCTGTGAGTTTGTGGGTGCGCGATCGCAATTATCGATTTTAGCCAATAAGGCCAAAAGGTCGATCGGCCTTTTGCCCTGGTTTTGAGTATTTTAGCTTAGGGAGGGGGCGGAGGTTGGGCGATACCCTACCGCAACGGGCCAGCAGGCGCGATCGGGATAGCTTCCCTCGCGCAGACCTTTCAATTGCCGACAACCCAGGAGAATCTATTAAGATATTTGACACTCCCCAGCCTAAAGGCGTGGGGATTCTTAATTCATCGACTAACCTTTAAGCGCCATGTCCTCGCGGCAATTCTTAAACTTTTCAACCGTAGGAAATACTACCCATTGACGAGCTTAACTCAAAACACTCCAGAGGGTCTGTCTCCAAAAGCGTACTAGGATACTGAGCCTAGAGTTCGGATATGCCCTACCCTACCTAACAAATGAAAAAGTTCTTTGTTTTCTGGTAACGAGGATGTATTAATCCCCTAGCTGTTTTAAGAGTTTTCGCCGCTCTGTGTCCCCAGTTTGTGCCTAAAAGTGTGTCTTAACTGTTTCACGAGGGCAAAGGAGTTTAACCTTGACTTTTGCAGTATACTACAAAAAAACCAGCAATTCCCTGATTTTTTAGAACAATAGTCCGGACAGTTTTTATAGGGCCCAATGGCTTATGCTCTAAGACTTTGAGCCACTATGGATAATTAAATCAATGTCAGATCCACGCCGGACTTACATTTAATTCGACTTTTTTATGATCCTTGCCCCGCGTAAGCTTGTAGTATCGTTCCAAAAACTGTCCGGAGTATTGTTAGAATAGATTTAAGAAATTAAAGCCGTTCTAGAAGAACGGGGTTTTAAACCCAACTTTCCGATAAGACTTGTGCAAATCTTGCCAGTTCAAGGGCGCAAGTCATGACTCTACTGGAGCTTCTCATGTTAGCCGAGCTAATCTCAGCCAGACGAATACTCAAGACCAAACTCCTCGACTTCTTAGGACTTCCCGAAAATTGCCAAGACCAAACCGATCATCTCGTCAACCGAATTGTATCCCTCCTGGAAGCAAATCCAGCCGAACAAGAAAGATTTTGGGAGACATTCAAAAGTGAATTAGCCGTCGATCCCGTGGAATTAGAAGCAATACTCAAGTGTTCGCCAGCAGAACGCCAGCAGTGGATTGAACAAGACAAACTCCCTATTTTAGAATACCGCTCTTTCCGCAAATCAGGAATCCATTTAGAATATCCCGTTCACGACAGAAGATTCATCTTAAGTCTAACGCCAACCGATATTAATAATTGGCGCAAAGAACCCAAAGGGCTGATTAAAAATAATCACCAAATACCCACCCCAATCAATACAGAAAAGCCTGAAGAAAACGAACAATCACGACTAGCGTTTAGTTCCGAGTGGGAAAAAATCATTGCCGACTGGAAAGAACAAGGTTCGGCGGAAATTTCAGCAACCTTCCAGCTAGCTTACTGGACAGTTTGGGCATCGCGCTGGGCAAAAGAAAATCAGCTCAACAGCTTTAAAGCAATTAATAAATATAAGGAAGTCTACGAAACTCACCAACAGGAATGGTATCAGCGAAAAAATCAAGCAGTCAAGTTACTGATTGAGATGCCCTACGCCATGCTTTACTTCTACCGTCCGGCGGATTCTGACAAATTATATCTCGAACTGTGCGACGACCACCAGGAAATGATGAAAGATGGCTACTTTTGGGATAAGTGGGATTTTTTCTATCAGAACCGCAAACTTGTAAATAAGTGCCGCGAATGCGTGTACTCCGAAACCAAAGATTATTACTCGCTTTACTATCTCGAAATCAAGAGCGACAAGTTTCCCGATTTTAGTTTTTCTTTCCACACGCCGTACCCAATCGGCAGAAAATTTTTGCCGCATCCAGAAACGCTGCCTTATGTAGACCACGTAGAACAGGACGGCATTTTTCGCTTTGGTCGCCCGCTGCTGGAACAAGAGAAAGCTATTCACACCGAAAAGGATGTATTGCTCAAGTTTGAGGCAGCTTTGGCAGAAGCGAAAAAGTTTGTTTAGTCAGTAGTCATTAGTCAGTAGTCATTAGTCATTAGTTGACAAGTATAGTAAGATGCGCGCGCCGACCTCAGAAACCGGGTTTCTCCCGATATTTATCGTCACTCAACCCAAAATTCGTAGAAACCCGGTTTCTTCCCCGCGCACTAATGACAACTGTCAACTGACAACTGTCAACTGACTTTTGAACTTGGATTACTTGAATGCTGCCGTCAGCATAAAGTTTTGGTTGTGGAGTTCCTTCGGAATTGTACGATCGCCATTCTACCTCTGCCAACAAACTCCCCAGTCAGTTTCGAGCGACTTTCAAGCAGTTTCAGTCTCCAATAACAACAAAAATACAGCCAACCCTGGCCAAAATACCGGATTTGTGGGTCGATGAAAATCTACCAAAATGAATAGACCACCGGGCTTAAGCACGCGGTATACTTCCTGAAAGATTTGTCGCAATTGCGCCCGTTGCATTTCGTGCATCGCAACGCTGCTGTGTACTCCTGTCAAACTGACAGTCGGCAAAAGCTTTTAAATAATAATTGGCTGATGGTACATTTTTCCTTGGCCGTTGCAGAGATAATCGCGAAGCGTGAAGTCCTGTGACATCCGGGAAATATTGCACCAGAAATTGCTTAGTTTGACCGCTACCGCAGCAACCGTCTAAAACTTTAGTTTCGGCGCTGACGGTTAAATTTTCCCAGGCTAGTTGACCCAAACGAGTATTGCCGCCTACGCTCACTCGCAGCCAGACGCGCGATCGCAATCCTAGATACACTGATACCGATAACTTAAATCTCTAAAAATTGTTGCCATAGTCAAAATTATGTATACCTTGCTATCGACTTAAGATATTATCAAAAAACTGGGTTTAAAACCCCGTCCTTATAGGACGGCTTTCTATTGGATAAACGTGAAATGTTTGACAAAACAATCCTCAGTCAGGTTAGAATTAAGTGGCCAAGGTGAAACTCCTTTGCCATCGTGAAACAGTTAAGACACACTTTCAGGCATAAATTTAGGGGCAAAGAGCAGCGAAAACTCGCTATACAGCTAGGGATTTAAAAATAACATCCCAATATCCAGAGAACGAAACACTTTGTTGACGGTTCAAGTAAGGCGGGGCACGCCTGAACTCTAGGTTCGTATCCTAGTACGCTTGGGGAGATAGACCCTCTGGGATTCACTAAGTTAAGCTCGTCAATTGGTGGTAGACCACGGTTGAAAGGTTTAAGCATTGCCGTAAGGATAGTGAATAGTAAGGTCAGTCATTGATCCAAGAATCCTCGCGCCTGATAGTCGAGGAGTGTCAATAAGTTATATCATAAAGATAAGTAACAGAACTGAGACGATGGGAGAGCTGTAACCGCTATGGGTCGTGTGGGAGTATTGCTATTAAACTTGGGCGGGCCAGATCAAATCGAGGATGTCCGTCCTTTCCTGTTCAACTTGTTTGCTGACCCGGAAATCATTCGCATCCCGTTTCCGTGGATGCAAAAACCGCTCGCCTGGTTGATTTCGACCCTGCGCTTTCAAAAATCCCAGGAAAACTACCGCCAAATCGGTGGCGGCTCTCCTTTGCGGCGAATTACCGAGGAACAAGCCCTAGCCCTGCAAGAACTCTTGCAAGAAAAGGGACAAGATGCTCGAGTATACGTGGGGATGCGCTACTGGCATCCTTTTACCGAAGAAGCGATAGCCAAAATTAAGCGCGATCGCATTGAACATTTGACAATCTTGCCGCTGTATCCTCAATTTTCCATCAGCACCAGCGGTTCTAGCTTCCGGCAGCTAGAAGAAATGTGGGGCAAAGATCCTGCCCTCAAGGATATACAATATACCGCGATTCCTTCTTGGTATCAGCGGCCTGGTTACATTCAGGCAATGTCGGAATTGATAGCCCAACAACTAGACCACAATCCGAATCCCGATCGAGTTCACATCTTTTTCAGCGCCCACGGCGTCCCCCTCAGCTACGTAGAAGAGGCTGGAGACCCCTATCAGCGCGAGATTGAAGATTGCACTCGTCTGATTATGGAACATTTAGATCGATCGAACGAACACACTCTAGCTTATCAAAGTCGGGTTGGCCCGGTGGAATGGCTCAAGCCTTACACCGAAGACGCCATTACCGAATTGGCAGAAAATGGAGTCCAAGATTTGTTGGTAGTTCCGATTAGTTTTGTTTCCGAACACATCGAGACTCTACAAGAAATTGACATGGAGTATCGAGAATTAGCAGAAGAATCGGGGATTGAAAATTTCTACCGAGTGCCCGCCCTGAATACTCATCCGGTGTTTATTGAAGCCTTGGCTGATTTAGTCATCGAGTCGATCGAATCTCCCAGCGTTAAATTCTCCGATGTTATACGCCCTTCCAAGAAAGTGAAAATGTACCCTCAAGAGCAGTGGGAGTGGGGTTTGACCACGGGGGCGGAAGTCTGGAACGGTCGTGTGGCGATGATTGGTTTTGTGGCACTATTGCTGGAGTTAATTACGGGTCAGGGCCCGCTACACTCGATCGGATTGCTTTAAACTCAAATGTTGCACCATTCTCAATAAGCTTTTTATGAACAGGCAAGATGCCTGTTCCACAAAGAGTGAATTTTATTGTGGAACAGGCATCTTGCCTGTTAAGCGAGAATGGTACAAGATATCAGTTTAAATTGACAGTTGACAGTTGACAGTTGACAGTTGACTGTTCACTGTTGTTAAAAATGACTAATGATATAAAATCCGTTGGTATCGGAATTATTCATCTCTCTCTTCTCTTCCTCAGCGCCCTCTGCGGTCTCTGCGGTTAAATCATTCCGAAACAACCGTAAACGATATGACTAATCACCAATAACTAATCACCAATAACTAATCACTAACTAATCAGGATCGCGCTTGCGGCGGCGGGGATTTCCCCTATCGCCCGGTATTCCCTGACTTTTGTACCAGCGATACCACTCTTTAGAACTGCGAATTGCCAGCCACAGCAGGATCATAGCCACTAATCCTCCCTGCCGCGGGGCGTCAAAGGCAAACAAAACCAAGGAAATGCACAGAACATCTTGGAGGAAAATCACCCAAATCGGCAAACCCCGCAGCCGGTAAAACCATCCTGCTTGTACCAGTTGCAGCACTAAAGCCAACAAACCTCCGACAATACCAATTATCCACAGCATCCAAGGGTGAGCAATAATTTCGTCGATCGAACTTACCTGAGCGATCGAAATTCCCATAATTGCTCCTACAATGGGACTGAAAATAATTTGCACAATTTGCAGTACCCGCTGTCCTACAAAGGTTTTAGAAGCAAATAACTCTAACAGCGACCAACTCACCAAGATGGTGATAGCCACCTGGGGGGGAACCCCCGACAATAGAGGTATTTCCGACCAAAGTTTGTCAATCCGCAACAAACCAATTAACAGCAGGGGCAGGGCAATTCTCATACCCCCTGCCGCAGACGCAGAGAGTGCGGCTAGGAGTCCAACCATAATAATAATTCAGTTTCTAACGTCAGCTAAAGCCTCGATCTATTTCAGAATTTAATTCCCCTGATGGCTGCCAGTGATTTGAGCGATCGAACTCAAATTGCGGCTTGAGCTTAAATATCACCCTCTATTGTAAGTGTATCTGCTTAATCGCTGCTTGGCACTGCTCGAAAAGTCGATCGACACAAGGTAGTTGACTGTTGCCAGAAGAAAGGAGGCAGCATTCAACCAGGATTGTGATTAAATTAGCTTAAGCACCAGAAGCCTTCTTCTCTCTGACAACAGTCAACTAACAACAGTCAACAGTCAACAGTCAACTAACTTATTATGTCTGAATCATTATTTGCCGATGCCAGCCGCCGATTAGAACGAGCCTTAAAATATGTGTCCCTTTCCGAGGATACGATCGAACGGCTGAAACACCCCAAATCCAGTTTAATTGTATCGATACCCGTGCGGATGGACGACGGTTCCCTGCGAATTTTCCAAGGTTATCGGGTGCGCTACGACAATACCAGAGGCCCGTCTAAAGGAGGAGTGCGCTATCATCCGGGAGTCTCCCTTGATGAAGTGCAATCCTTAGCATTTTGGATGACTTTTAAATGTGCAGTTTTGAACTTGCCCTTTGGAGGAGCCAAGGGCGGAATTACTCTCAATCCCAAGGAATTGTCCAAACTGGAATTGGAACGGTTGAGCCGGGGCTATGTCGATGCGATCGCAGATTTCATCGGCCCCGATGTCGATATTCCCGCGCCGGATGTCTACACCAATCCCATGATTATGGGTTGGATGATGGATCAGTACAATATTATTAAGCGGCAGCTTTCTCCAGCGGTTGTGACTGGTAAACCAGTGACAATTGGTGGGAGTTTGGGCAGAGATACCGCAACAGCAATGGGTGCTTTTTTTGTAGTACAAACTCTTCTACCCAAATTTGAGCTAAATCCTCAAGATACAACTGTAGCGGTACAAGGTTTTGGTAATGCCGGTGCCGAAATAGCTGAACTGCTCTGGAAAGCAGGTTACAAAGTTGTTGCTGTCAGCGATTCCCAAGGGGGAATTTATGCTAAACAAGGGCTGGATATCCCCAGTATTCGAGGTTTTAAAGACTCTAACAAAGGTATCAAAGCTCTTTACTGCGAAGGTTCTGTTTGCAATATTATCGAACACGAAATCTTGACAAATGAACAGCTTTTAGCATTAGATGTAGACGTGCTGGTTCCAGCAGCTTTGGAGAATCAAATCACAGAAGCCAATGTTAATGATGTTAAGGCTAAGTTTATTTTTGAAGTAGCTAACGGGCCGATTGATTCTGCTGCTGATTTGATTTTAGAAGCGAGGGGAATTCAGGTAATCCCTGATATTTTAGTCAATGCCGGAGGCGTAACGGTTAGTTATTTTGAGTGGGTGCAAAACCGCAGCGGGCTTTATTGGACGCTGGATGAAGTCAACCAGCGGTTGAAGCATAAAATGGTCGAAGAAACTGAGGCAATTTGGAGAAAATCTCAGGAATTGTCAGTTTCCATGAGAACTGCTGCTTACGTGTACGGGTTAAATCGACTCGGAGAAGCGATGAATGCGAAGGGAACGCGCGATTATTATGTGAACGGTTGAGAAAAGTGCGGTAAGATTGTGCGATCGTACAATCTTACCGCACTTATTCGATAAGAGTGCAGTCTACCAACCAACTTGGCAAAACTTGGCTTTGAATTGGGGAATTTTAGGATTGCACGCAGCAGTTTATTTAAGCGTAACTTTGCTGCTGCAAAAGAGAAAAGATATTATTAAATAAGTAGGTCATCTAGCTACGGAGATTACGCGAAAACCAGAGCCACGCGAAAACCTATGAGCTGGAAGCGATGGCCCACACAAACCCTGACACGATAGGCACTGCGGCAAGTAAGCGCAGTATCGAACCAGGAACCGCCACGCAGGACTCGAACATCCCTTCTGCCAGTTTCCCAGGAACTTCCGTCAGTTGGTGCACCGTTCCAGTCTTCGTGCCACGTATCGCTGCACCACTCCAAAACATTGCCGTGCATATCGCACAGTCCAAAAGCATTGGGGGGAAAACTCCCGACATCGGTTGTTTGTTCACGGGAAAGTCCTGTGGGGGCGTTTGCGTAGCGCCCGTATCCCTTATAGTTGACTAATTCCGGGGTAATGGTTTCCCCAAAATGAAATGGGGTTGTTGTACCCGCACGACAGGCGTATTCCCATTCTGCTTCACTCAATAGGCGATATTTTTTCCCGGTTTGTAGCGAGAGTTTGCCACAGAATTCTACGGCATCATCCCACGATACATTTTCTACAGGACGTTTTTCACCTTGGAAACGGGATGGGTGGTTTCCCATCACTGCTTGCCACTGTGCTTGGGTGATGGGGTATTTGCCTGCATAAAAAGTGGGTACTGTGACTTGATGCTGGTGACTTTGCTGATAATTTACTCCCTCTTCGTCGTTGGGGCAACCCATCATAAATGTGCCGCCGGAAATGTAAACCATTTCTAGTACAATTGAGTTACCTAAGTCTTCAGGAAAAAAGTGAGCAAATGACTTAGTGCGGCTATTTTCTCTCCCATACGAATCTACTGTGATGACATCAAATTCAAATGTGGGGAGATAGTCTTGGAACTGCGGTTTTATCTTTAAGTCATCCCTATCTTTCAGCAGTGCATAGGCAGCTAATTTTAGCTGCATTGAGTTATCCCGCAATGCTTGAATTCTTATCAAATCTAACCCAGCTTCTCCATATTTCAGCGCTTCAGAGAGTGCGGCGATTCTAACTTCGACAGCGGGCGAAGCTAAGCGGCTTTTAACGCCTGGGATGCCTCCGAGTACCGCAGCATTGACAGGAATTGAACTTTGACCGCCGAGGACGGCATCGTATTCTCTAGGTTCCTTTTGATGGTTTGACATTGAACCTTAGCCTCTGCCTTTGAATTCAGCACAACTTTACTCTACGATAACCAAATGCGGCTTAAATATCCCCCTCATTTCTTAGTCCGCGCAGGTGGACTTCGTTTGACAAGACGCGGTTTCAACCGCCGAATAATCAACGGATATAGATACCGTAGGGTGCGTCGCTGTCTATAATCTGCGGTTCGCCTTGAAAATCTCGTAGCGACGCACCATACAAATATTTAATTTACCAAATCGTCTAAGGACAGCTTCAGGAGGTCGCACAATGCTTTCGTCTGTTCGAGATAGAGTTTTGGAATATGTCTGCCCGCTTCCCAATTTTTCACAGTGGTTACAGTCACGCCCAATTCATCAGCAACTTGCTGCTGTGTCAAAGACAGCGATTGGCGTCGCTGTTTGAGTTTTTCCCCCACACTACTCATTCACTGCACCGATTTCAGAATTCCTATGGTTAAGGAGACAAATTAATTATGCCTGATACGGAACGACTTGATCGTTGGGTGGGGGCGGGTTTACGAGATTATTGATTTTAGGCAATTATGGTTGGTGAACCCGCCCCTACGATTTTTGTTAACTTGAAATTATACTAAATCCGGGTAACATACCCCCTTTATTGTATGGTAGGGTGCGTCGCTCGATAATACTTGCCATTCGCGAGAATTGTCGGTGGCGACGCACCCTACGCCTGAGAGATGATAAAAGGGTTTTCACGCCCCGGATTGGGTATTAAACATAAAAAAATCCCCCAAACGGGGGATTTCTTTCAACGCTATTACATAGTCTTAGTCTCCGGCATCAAACACTTATCGGAATCGCAGCCCGCCGGCCCCGAATCCATCATTTCACCTAAGTCATAGCGACTTAGTGCCGCATGAAAAACATCTATTTGGCGACGCGCTAAAGTCTCTTCCACCATCTTGGTGTAAGTTTCCTTGCTTATCGGTTCAAAGGGTAGACGCGGGAAAGTTTCAAGAGCATCAAACCGAGCTAAAAGCGCTGCGGAAATGTAGCCTTCATCATCGCGAATCGCTTCATAAATCCGAGTGCCCAAACTTTCCACTTCATTTTCGCGCAGTTCAATCGTGGCCGAAGTGTTATGTCTGACATAGAACTTTTGCACTTGCATATAAAAGTCCATTTGTGCCGCCGCTGAGAATTTGTTAATGTCAATTTCATCAGCACCGGGTAAATCAGCCCAACTTACCGCAACAGGTATTTCTACCAGCCATTCTGTGCAGCGTTCATCGAAGGGATTGTTCAGCAAATTGCCGTTTTCATCTTTGTCAGATTGAGACGGAATCACGTTGTATCCGTAGTCGATGCAGGCGAGGGCTACGGGGTCGTTTTTGCCGAAAGTGATTCGGCGAATGAAACGCTGGGCTTTCGGCGGATGCCAGCCGGGGGAAGCACCTGTCAGCAGAGATTTAGTACCCGATGGTTGAACGGTTGTGCAGCGATTTGGGCGTTTTAAGGAATGGCGATCGCAATAATCCCATACTACCCGATCGACAATCTCGCGCCAACCACTCAAATACTCTTCTTCCCGCTGTTTAAAAGCAATTCCTTGGGGAGTTTGCGGGCGGCCTTCCACCCACCAGCGCAGCCACTCAACGCCAAAAGCATGAACGAAGAAATCGAACAATCCCGTGAAAGATACGCCGACAATCGGGTCTAGTTCGCGGCTGTATTGATAGCGGGGTTCAAGAAATTTGTGATTGAGAAGTACCGCGACAGATAGAGCCGCCGCCTTGAAAGCTTCCTCCTGTTCTTTGAAATTGTAAGGGTCAAGTTGATTGAGGTGGATCTCAGAAAGATTACAGTTTCCAGCTAGGGTATTGCCGAAAACTCCCTTATGAAACTCTGGTTCGTTGAAGCAGTAAGTATCGTGCAATCCTGGTAATTCTTCGACACTTCTGACCACTTGCCATTTACCTTTGTGTTTAGCATTCGTCCCTTTGCTCACATCTAACCGCTGACAAGGAATTTCACCACAGTCAGTAATTTGCAAGTAATACAAATCCCGACTTCGGACACCGTAATTAGTAATTGACCCTTGATGAGCGCAAAGATTTAGCGACGAACGAATACCACATTTGGTCAAAAGTAACTGAACTCTGAAAGCGCGATCGCGGTCAGAAATATAAATTCTGATACCATTACTGTGGGTATTCGAGCCGTCAGTATCGGCTAATCCAGCAATAAAATGTAAAATTGCTTGCCGATTCCAGCTCGCAATTACATTTAGTGCTTCTGGGTTAACTTTCAAACTTTTCAGCAACTCTCCAGAAAAGCTCAAGTTAGTTACATCGGTAAAAGCAGGTAAATAGTCATAGCTTCTTTCAGGAGACTTATTTCCTGCTACTGATAATGCCATTTTGTGTTCGTAAAGTCGAACTTTCGCATTGTCATTTTTGTCTGTAGTCCCATCTCCTACAGCCACCCCCAAAGTGTAAGCATAACTTGAATCGATATTCAAGCCATCTTCATACTGAATTGTAAAAGGTTCAGTATGAATGCTATACCGACTTGTATCCATCAAGTCTTTGGTTTGAACTTCTCTGTAAACTTTACCAAAGCGATCCTTGACAAAAAAGCGATGATATTCTGTGGCATCCAGATAAGTACCATCACCAAACTTTACACGATAAAGTTTGCGTCGCCCGCCACAATTATCACTCGCTGTCTTAAATGGTGTGACGCAGCTCCATCTTTTACCATTCCAAATTTCGATTTCAGTTCCAACAACGTCCTTTATTTTATGCAGTCCGTCTCTAGTAATTAGCAGAGTGTCGCCACTGACACAATGAAAATTAGAGCCGATGATTTCACCACAGTTGTGCGCCACAATACCATTCGCATCGAACTGAGATGGACCGGGTACCGTGCAATCGTAAACGGATTCTATCCCACTGAGAGAAAGTGACTGAACTGTTACAACAAAACGTTCGCGGTTTAACTTACGCTTGTAGTCGTTTAATAAATTGCCCAGTTTTTTCTGTTTTTCAGGCTGACGGAAACCAACGAGATCGAGGAAGTAAATCAGATTGTCGTTAGCGATGACTAATTCGTGCTGCGCTTTGCAGAAGTAAGGAGCCATATCACGATTGGTATCGGGCATCAAACGATAACCTGCTGTCCGACGATTTTGATAAACCGTCGAAACAATTCCCAAGCGCAGCAGCATTCGCTGAACAGCTTGGAGTAATTCGAGATTACTTTGGGCTAAACGTATACTAATGCCTTTATTCTGCGTTCCTTGCACACTGCCATCAGCATCAAACAACCCTTGTAAGAATCCACGATAAAGCTCGTAGCTTGCTTGTTCAACTTCGTGCGTAACTACTTTTTTACCGCGATGAATGTTGAACTGTGCCGCTAGTTTGGCAAGCCCACTGGAAGCGACTTGATGCAAATTGTGTTGGCGATGATAGTGGCCTCCTAAATTCGCACCGCAAATTACATTTTTCTGGAGGGTTACGACTGCATACTCAGCCATCTCTATTTGAGAGTCACCCCAAAATCGTAATATGGCCTGGTCGTTCCATTGGGTTTCTGCTAAAGACCCGTCACCGACGAGACTGCCGAGTAGCCACCCTTCTTCAAAGGTTCCCGCACCATGCCAAGGCTGAATTCCTCGGTGATTGTGTAAGCAAATACTGTCGCCCGGTTTCAAATCCTCAGCCGCTACCCATTCGGTGTATTGACGCTTTTGGGTTTGAGCGCTGACCCGTAAAATTTGATGGTTTCCAGTCAGACGTAGCGAGACACCTTCTTTGGTGGATAGGGTGAAAACAGTGCGATCGCCCGTATAGAAAAAGCCATCAGCCGTTGTGCTAAAGAGTTCGCCGTTGACGTAAGTCCCATGTTGCTTCCCGATTAAGTCTTTAACCAGGCGTGGACCAAATTCCGTATGAACCCAAGTATCAGCAGTCACGCACGGGTTTAAGCCCACACGGACTAACCGATGCTCTAACTCGCCAGCAGTCATATTAGGATAGCGTTCCTGCAACCACTCTTTAGCTTTTCCTTCGTCATAAGCTTTCAAAAACTCAAGTTTAAGACTCGGTGTTGAAAGTAAATCAACGTTAGATCGAGCTACAGCTTCCCCGGCCCATTGAATCGCACCTTCGCCGCTATAATACTGTTTGCGGACAGCATCAATACATTCTTCTAGTGTAGGTTTGGTATGGAAAACTCGCGTATGGTTTGCCATCCGAAGGGCATCGCGTTCTGGATCTATTCTCCAGTTGCCGCTTTCATCTTGTTGCCACAAATTATTTTTAGCATTTGCCCCCAGTTCGTCATCAAAAGAAAACTGACGCATTCCGGCCGATCTTCTAATATTTCCAGCGACGATCGTGACCGCAGCTTCATCAATCAACACGCAGCATTCAACTGAATTTAACTGCCGCCCTAAAGCTTTATTCAAAATTGCCGCGCAGCGCTGATAAAGGTCGGGCAATTTCACCGGATTTGCTACTCCGCCAAAACCTTTTAAAGGTTCTCCCACGGGGCGAACATCGCTCAAATCGATAAAAACTTGAACTTCTCCTGCAAATCTTTCATCTGTGGATAATTCCAGCAAAGTTTGATAGGAGTTTACCCAACCTTGGCGAGAATCTCCGACATAAATAGTTGCGGTTTTTTCTGCTATTTTTACTTCTGTTTCTTGACGGCGCGACTGGGCGGGTGTAGAGCCGATTTCGCCTTGCATGGTTAGGGTTAAACGGTTGCGAATCGGCGGCAGTTGGTTGATATATTGTGGTTCCAAGACTGCGCCGGTGCCGCAGCCCATCATTGCCAAGTCCATTAACAAGCCAAAGGAACGCCAGTCGAGAATATTTGTTGAGGAGCAATTATATGCGCCGGAAAAATTCTCTGGTTGCTCGATCCATTTGCTGCCACCTACCCACAGCCAGCGGCCTGAAGCGAGGGTTTTGAGCTGGTTTTGCATCTGGTGCAGCAGTTGTGTTTCTTCGGGGGTGAGGTTTCCCAGCTTTTGCAGCCCCTTGACTGTTCGATCGCACACCTCCTCCCAAGTCTCCCGCCCTGTCTCGGTACGGCGGCTGTAAGTCCTAAAAAATACTGGATTGGCTGCGGGTGCTGTTTCGGGGAAATCGGACAGGTTGCGTTTGTCGCTGGCACTCGATCGCTCTAATTCTCGAACCATAGGTTGTGTACTGACGTGTCGGAATATATCAAACTACGAATATACAACAGGATTCAGATTTAGGGTAAAAGGTTAATATATTTGACAATTTGCACTAGATATGGGGCACAGAACTGTACAAGCTCGATCGACCGATCGCCCCAAAACTTGACAAAAAAACCCGATTTCTTCCAGCAACCGGGTGAAGCGCAAATCTTGTCAATTGTCAATCCTTTGTCAATAAAAACTCAATATTGGGTAACAGCGGGTCTTGAACAACCCCCACGCCGTTAAAGCCCCAACGTTCGAGTAGCTTTTTTACCTGAGAACCGGAAATCGATTCTACTCCGAATCGATCGGCAACATCAGCAGCGTGGGCATTGAGATAACTCAAAGCGTCATAGTCTTCGCGAAACATCAGCAGGTAACTCACTGCCGCATCTGGATTGGGATTCGCGGACAGATATTTGCCGTCACTGCGGGAACGTAGCAAGTAAAAAACTTGAGATAACATCTTATCTTGTTTGTCAAAATAATAGATTAACTCAAATTGGGCATTGGGAATCGGGAATCGGGAATTGGGAATTGGTAAATTAAAAAAGTTTAATTATTTTTCTTCCTTCTTCCTTCTTCCTTCTTCCTTCTTCCTTCCCCTATTTAAATCAAAGTCAGTGCTAAGCCTTTAATCCCTCGCCCGTCACCAATTTGACCGACAATCGAAGCTTGACCAGTCGTCAAATTGATATTGTACAGGCTGGAAACTCCGCCAACCTCGATCGCAGCCAAAGCCGTCTCGTTACCGCCAACACTCCTGATATCAAAGCCGAGAACGGTACCAGCATCAATTCCCAAAGATCCGATCGTATTCAACACCCCATTATTGGGAGGATCTTGGCGCACCAAAACATCTAAATTGGTGTCAATTGCAAATAGTGTCGTCGAATTTGCCCCTGCAAAGTTATTCACATACGCCGCAGCCGCCGCCGCGCCGGGATTGCCAAAATTGCGATCGCCCCCAGCATAAGCCAAATTCCCGTCGAGTTGAACTCCCCCCGTCAGCGTGTCAAAATCGACAATTGCCCCCGTATCCGGGTTGAGGCGGGCGTTTTGACCGGCTTGATTGACAAACCGAATTCGATCGACTGTCGGATTGAAATCAAAACCCGCAGCCCCCGGAGTTAGGGGAACAGCAAACTGCCCGCTACCGACGGCACTTGCTTGCCCAGTAACTGGATTAATCGCGTACAAGCGATTGCTAGAACCCACACCGTATAGCACACCGTTAGCGGGGCGAAAATCAATTCCCAGCAAACTTTCTCCCGGCTGCAACCCTGTAACTGCCACGTCACTGAGAATTGCCCGCGGTGCCGCTTCGTTAAAACCGACAATTGTTTCGGCGCCATTTCTGACAGTTAAGGCGTAAGCTGTAGGCAAAGGCAAAGCCAAACCGTTAATCTGTCTTCCGTCGGCAATTTGACCGACAAAGGAAGCTTGACCGCTACTTAAATTGATATTGTACAAGCCGGAAATGCCACCGACTTCCAGCGCCGCCACTGCCACCTCGCGGCCGCCAATACTCCTGATATCAAAGCCGAGAACGCTAGTAGCATCAACTCCCAAAGATCCGATCGTATTCAACCCTCCATTATTCGGCGGATCTTGTCGCACCAAAACATCCAAATCGCTGTCAATTACAAACAGGGTTGTCGAAGTTCCCCCTGCAAAGTTATTCACATACGCAGCCCCTGCCGCCGCTGGATTTGACCCAAAATTGCGATCGCCCGCAACATAAGCCAAATTCCCGTCGAGTTGAATTCCCCCCGCCAGCGTGTCAAAATCCACAAGTGCCCCGTTATCCGGGTTGAGGCGGGCGTTTTGATCGGCTTGATTGACAAACCGAATTCGATCGACTGTCGGATTGAAATCAAAACCCGCAGCCCCCGGAGTTAGGGGAACAGCAAACTGCCCGTTACCGACTGGACTTGCTTCCCCAGTCATCGGATTGACAGTATACAAGCGATTGCTAGAACCCACACCGTATAGCACACCGTTAGCCGGCCGATAATCAATTCCCAGCAAACTTTCTCCCGCTTGCAATCCAGTCACGGGCAAATCTGTGATGACACTTCCGGGATTGGAAAGACTAAAACCGACAATCCGATTAGCAGGAGTTAAAGCATAAGCCGTTGTCCGCGCTGGAGGCGGGGGGCTGGGAACAACGCTGCCAATATTATTAGTGAAACTTGCCTGGTTAATCGAACTTTGTCTCACCCCTCTGAGAGTAGCGAGAAATTCTCCAGTCACTCGGTCTTGAATAACAGTATCGTTTCCAGCTTCCAGAATATTCAAGTCGCTAAAACTGAGACCTTCCGCCAAACCGATTAAATCTGTACCTGGTACAAAATCGGCGATCGCGTCTGCATTTGCCAAACTAACACCGCCGCTGGTACGACCAGGATCTGCCTCCGCGTAGCGCCTCAAAACAAATAAGTCAGCCCCGTCTCCGCCTATCAGGATATCAGTATCTCGATCGCCCGACAAAACATCATTACCGGAGTTGCCCGATATGGAATCGCTGCCTTTTCCGCCCACTAAAAAATCGTTACCTTCTCCGCCGTTAACAGTGTCGTTCTCTAAATCTCCAAAGAGCGAATCTTGACCTAAATTGCCCTCAATTAAATCGCTTTGTTTTCCTCCATAAATGCTGTCATTACCAGAGTTTCCGGCAATGGTGTCATTGCCCATCAAACCAAAAATCAGGTCATCTTCTGGAGTTCCTGCTAGCAAGTTTGCTTGGGCGGTGTCTCTAATTTCTGCCATTTTCTAATCACCCTCTAATTTTGATACTTCTGTTGCCTAACGGCGGTGGTATTCTCAGTCAAAATATCACAAATTCGCACTTTTAGGATAGTTTTTCTTATTTTCGGCTGTAGGGATGGGTTGGAATAAAAGTATTACACCCAGCCAAAATGATATATAAAGCCGCCCCCCGATTCCAATAAACCTACTCCTAAATACAGATCGCTTAGCCGTATTTTATAGTTTGCTGTGTAGCCAAGGGCGATCGCAGCTCAACTGCAAACAGGCAAGCTGAAATGGGTAGCGGTGCGAACCTATGAAATTTTGTACTGCGTTCATTAGTAATATACGCTCACTCTATAATTTTGGATCTGTACAGTCAGAATTTTTTTTCAACTTTAGTATTAAAGCCTGGGAAGATGGGCTTTGTGTGTGTAGCCGCGACAACCATCGCTCAATATAAAGTGGATTATAAATGCGGAATAGGCATAACAAGTTAGTTGAACAGTCGTTTTCAGACGACTTAAGCTTTCAGGCAGGGGTTTAAATCCCTGCCTGAATCGGAGTTTCACGTTTGATCCCTTCCCCTGCTTTTTCAAGCTTTCAGCAGTGCTTTAGAAGCTGATTGCCCTGCGAGTCTCAGTTGCGATCGCAATTTGAGGTTCAACAACACCAAGACAGTCCACTGACTCAGTATGGAGAGCAAAATCGTATTTCCTGACGCTGCCAGAGACACCGCAGGCAAAAAGGCACCAAATGTTGAAGACAACCAGAGAATAGGAGCTTTTTCTGGGGTTAGCAAAAGCATAGATAAAATCAGAGGTGGCAACAAGATAGCGCTGCCGACTGTCCCGACGGCCCAAATTTCCTGATTTCGGGTTTTGGTAAATAGGAATAGTTGGGTGATGGCTGCGTAAATTAGGATAAGATTCATGCAGAAAATTACACCCCCAAATGCATTATTCTCACTTTTTTCCAACAGCGCCCAAGGTGTTAAAATTATTACTGAGCTGAGGAAATTGATCGCGATCGCAACTACAGCCGGACTTTTATCGCTCCAAATTAAATCGAGTAGTGGGTAGCGCCGCCACAGCTTCTGATTGCTGGGAACGATTTGTTTCCGATACCTCGCCCAATCGTACAATGATTGTCTGTCAGATGTTAAAGCTGCAATTAAAGCTAAGAACATCACCAAATTCAAGATAAGTAAACAGATGAGATTAGCGTTCTCTGGGGCGTCTGATTGGAGTGCAAACCCTAAAAATATTACCTGACAGCAGATAACTAGCAAATAACTTTGCCGCTTGCTCAAAACTGTAGCGCTGGGATTGGGAAAGCGGCGCTGCCATCCCTGCCACATCCAGTAGGTTCCTGTACCACAAATCAAGAGAGACAAAGCAATGCCACTCGCAATATTTGTACCCACGGCCGAGTAAAACCATTGCAACTTGTCTAAGTTTTCAACTAACGAATCGAAATCAGTTTTATCAACTCTAAAAAGCTGATATCTCAGCATAGCAAGGGGAGACAAAAAATGTAACACATCCCCAGCAGTTCGCGTGAGCGGCAGCCAAGAAATCCCAAACACAACAAAAACCGTAGCGCTAGCCAACCAAGGTTGAAATCCTCCCAACCAACTGGTTGTCAATCCAAATAGCATCGCACTGCTGTAAAACAAAGCACAGCTAGCTGCAACCGCTATGTAGAAACATAAAATTTCATGCAGGGGTATTTGAGCGGCTAATCCAGCGTACAAATGCAGCGGTACTGTCAGAATTGCTGCTAGATACAGTAAAATTGAGACGCCGAGCATTTTGCCGAGAAAAATTGTTTTTGCTGACTGGGGACTGAGGCGAATAAAGTTGAGCGTGCCGCGGCGTTCCTCCTTGTCTAAGTCGCTGACAAGCATATAAGTCCCTGCTACTAATAAAGCTAACACGCTCAATATGCTCAGCCAAACGAATATCTCTAGCCACCACTCCCGCCAGTTAATGACAAAGTTGCTGAAGGCATCTCTGACGCAGATTTTTTCATAGGAATTGGCCGCCTCATCTAAAGTGCAAAATCTGTGATAGATGGGATTAGTGTACTTCCCATTAGCAGGGGGAACGGGTATCTGGGCTCTGAAATACATGAACAGCAGCAGTTGACCGCTTAGGGAAAGGGCAGAGGCTAGCGCCATATTGCCAATCTTCAAGCGGCCTTTGATTTCTCGAAATAACTGGGGATTCCAGTTGCCTATTTTATCTAATAAGTTGAGTGTCATGGTTGATTAGTTATTGGTGATTGGATTGGTAATTCTCTCTCTTGTCTTCCTCTGTGTCCTCTGTGCTCTCTGCGGTTAAATAATTCCGATCCAACCGTAAAGAATATAACTCAGTTATAACTCACTGTTGAATTATTCTCAAGAAGAACGGGCAAGATGCCCGTTCCACAAAGAATAAATGTGATTGTGGGAATGAGCAAATTAGGATGCTTGCTGGTGTCCCATCTTGAGGAAGATGGTTTCTAAGTCTTCTTGAGTGCAGTGGAATTCTGTTAGCGGAATCTTCGCCGCGACGAGTTCGCGTAATAAATTTGCGGCATCTTCCGGGCTTCCTGAAAAATCAACGCACACCTGTTGAGTTTCCGGGATTATTGCCCAATTTTCCACCCAAGGAAAGTTTTTTAACTCCGATGTTAGGGCTTCTAATTTATTTCCTAAAACCGACATAAAAATTTGCTGGCGGCTGAGGCGTTTGTAAAGTTCTTGTAAAGGTGCGCTTTCGACCAAATATCCCAGTTCCATGATGCCGACCCAGGTACAAAGTTCGGCTAAGTCGCTGAGGACGTGAGATGAGATGACTACGGTCATGCCGGCTTCTTGCAAAACTTTGATAATTTCGCGGAACTGCATTCGGGCGATCGGATCTAAGCCAGAAACGGGTTCGTCTAACAACAACAATAGCGGTTCGTGGATAATAGTTCTCCCCAAACTCAGGCGCTGTTTCATCCCCCGCGACAGGGTGGAAATTAAGCTGTTGCGCTTGTTGGTTAGTTGCACGAGTTCTAACACGGAGTTGATTCGCGATCGGCGGCGCGGTTGCTGGAGGTTGTAGAGTCGCGCAAAATAATCTAAATAATCCCAAACAGTCAAGTCGTCGTAGAGGGGAAAGTCGTCGGGAAGAAAGCCGATGCGCTGTTTGAGTATGGGGTGCGATCGATCGCGCAATAACCTATCCCCGTTGATGTAAATTTCCCCTATAGTCGGTTCCTCAGCCGCCGCCAGCATTCGCAGCAAAGTAGTTTTGCCGGCACCGTTGGGGCCGATCAGTCCGCATACTTCGCCTGCTGCTACTTGCAAATCGATGTCATTGACGGCTATATGGCGATCGAATTGTTTCGTCAGCCCGCGAGTTTCTATTGCTAGTTGTTTTGCCATGTTTGGAGGGTGAATGAAATTTTATCGGTGCATTCCTGGGAATAATAGGAGTTATATCGAGTCCGATTGATTTGAGGGGATTATTCGTGGGGGAGGGCGGGTTTATTTAACCTGTCTGCAAACGTTTAAGCCTACTGGCGAACCCGCCCCTACAGCTAATGGAGAACGCTGCAATATCTCAGATAGATCCGATCCGTTCTTACAAACGCCATGTCTTGTAGGGGCAGGTTCACCGACAATAATTGCCGAAAACCGACAATTTCATAAACCTGCCCCCTCGACTAATCTACCGCACAGGATATTACGCATCAACACCAAAGAAACCGGGTTTTTGTCATTTTTACGGGCTATAACGCGTCTTCTCACAAAAAACCCGGTTTCTGGCCACCCGTGCGTAAATCCCGATCGAAATAGATGCCTACAGCTAGCCTAGCTCGTTCTTCCAGGAATTGTCATCTCGTTTCTGAAATGAAAACAAGGACATTCTCGATCGCTGAAATTCTTGCTAGTATTAAGTCTTCCTTCTTCCCGATCGCTGATTCGGTATGACATCTGATACGCGCACCCTTTAATCCGTGTATCCGGGGAGCATCTCATATTTGTAAAAATACTTCTTCTGGCTCCTTCCTTCTTCCTCTTTCCTTCTGCCTCCTGCCTCCTGCCTCCTGCCTCAAAACTCCAATTTATAGCTGGGCTGCAAAGGTGAGATGCTCCCGTGTATCCGTGTATCCGTGTTAATCCGTGTAGTGCCTTCCTTCTTCCTTCTGCTATATCAAGTCTGCACGGAAAATTCCTCTGGATCGATATCCCAATTTGCCCAGCGAATTGCCTCCCTAGCTGATGTCAGGTTAGGCGGCACTCTCAAAGCGTGAATGAATCCCGTACTCGGACAAGTCATTTTTAACAAACAAATCGGCTCGACATCGGCATTATCTATTTGTAATAGTGCATATTCCTGCCAACTATCTATTTGTTTTGCTTGCAACTCTTGAATTAGGCGATCGTAACCAATTCCTTCAATTAACACTCGCCGAACTTCGGCATTATCTTCAGCTAAAAGCCATTCTGATTGCCATTGATTTGGGTGGACTTGGCCGTATTCTTCAGGCAATTTGACACCGTGATAATAGTAAAAATTCCATCCATCCGCAAACTCGATCGCGGGTTCCCCTTCTGCGTGCAAGCGGTTTTGACTGTCAAAGCGGAGGTGGCGGGGGCGATCGCACACCGCGCAAATCTTTTCAAAGGGAAATATCAAACCGCAATGCTCGAAAAGCTGCTTTTGGCAGCGAAGTATTTTTTGTGCCTTTTGGGAAAGATTGACGCCTAATGAAGAGATATACCATTCAGTCAAATAGATTTTTTTAACCAAAGTCGTGGGGGTTTCAGGGGATTGGAGGCCGAACAAATAATCGGGAAAAACATTCCCCTTCGTTTTTTCCGATCGCGCATAGCTGCCAACCAATTCGTACATCAGCCACCTCATTGTGCTGTCTGCTTCGGACTCGATCGTCATGTGAGCGAGCTCAGACTCCCACAGGCCCGGACTTGTAAATTCTCTCACAATAATCGATGGGGAAATCCATTCCCACTCTAGCTTTTTCCCCAATCTATTGCTGTCCCATTCGTCTGAGCAGTTTGGTGAATGGTCGCGTTTCGGCAAGTTGAAGAGTTGGAGATAAGCGTCGCGGGGACTACTGCAAATAATAACGGAGGGTTGTTCTAGCCCAATAGCGGCATAGGCAACTTTGATCGCTTCTGTAGCTTTTTGAGCATCAATTGGCTTAGTCGAGAGAGTAAGACGTTTCTCTGCGAGTTCGCCTAACACGCACAGAGCGGTAATTTGATTGTACCAGAGCTCCAGTGTTGTCAGATTGGTGAGCGATCGCAAGGCGCTGATGTCGGTAATTTGATTGTTTTCGAGATTCAGTGTTGTCAGATTGGTGAGCGATCGCAAGGCGCTGATGTCGGTAATTTGATTCTCGCTGAGATCCAGTTCTGTCAGATTGGTGAGCGAGCCGAGGGAGCTGATGTCGGTAATTTGATTCTCGCTGAGATTCAGTGCTGTCAGATTGGTGAGCGATCTCAAGGCGCTGATGTCGGTAATTTGATTCTCGCTGAGATTCAGTGATATCAGATTAGTGAGCGATCGCAAGGCGCTGATGTCGGTAATTTGATGATTGTTTGCGAGATTCAGTGCTGTCAGATTGGTGAGCGCTCGCAAGGCGCTGATGTCGCTAATTTGATTGTAGCTGAGATCCAGTTCTGTCAGATTGGTGAGCGAGCCGAGGGAGCTGATGTCGCTAATTTGATTGTCGTAGAGATCCAGTGTTGTCAGATTGGTGAGCGAGCCCAGGAAGCTGATGTCGCTAATTTGAGTGTCCCAGATATGGAGTGTTGTCAGATTGGTGAGCGAGCCGAGGAAGCTGAAGTCGGTAATTTCATTGCCATAGAGACGCAGTGTTGTCAGATTGGTGAGCGAGCCGAGGAAGCTGAAGTCGCTAATTTGATTGAGGCTGAGATTCAGTGTTGTCAGATTGGTGAGCGAGCCGAGGAAGCTGAAGTCGCTAATTTGATTGTGGTAGAGATTCAGTGTTGTCAGATTGGTGAGCGAGCCGAGAGAGCTGATGTCGCTAATTTGATTGTGGTAGAGATTCAGTGTTGTCAGATTGGTGAGCGAGCCAAGAGAGCTGATGTCGCTAATTCCAGTGCTTTCGAGATTCAGTGTTGTCAGATTGGTGAGCGAGCCGAGGAAGCTGATGTCGCTAATTTGATTGTTGTAGAGATTCAGTGTTGTCAGATTGGTGAGCGAGGCGAGGGAGCTGATGTCGCTAATTTTATTGCTGCGGAGATCCAGTTCTGTCATGCTTGAAAGTATCTGCTCCGCTGCTTGTGCGTCATCAGTGCCAGCCTTTTTTAACAACACTTTAACTGTGTGCCTTGCCTCTTCTGAAAGACTGTCAATATGCCTGCACCAGTCGGCAAAGCGACTAAAACTCATTGCCTCGTTTGGCTTTTTTTCTGACATAAAACACTCCTAGATGGGGAATGGGGCATCGGGAATGGGGCATGGGAATATTTATCGCACTTTTATGGTAGTTGATCGCGTAGTAAAAGCCAAGTGTTGAGTTTTTCATCTAAAACATATTTATTAGTATCAGAAAGTGCTGCAATAACTTTCAATCGATTTTTAATTTTTCTTAACTCGCGAATTTCTGTAATAGGTAGCGTTTTCCAATTAGCTGCCTTTTTTTCGACATCTTCCTGCGACTCTTTGATGTTATCCCAAAACCATTCTAAAATTAAGTTAACATCGAGAACAGCACGATCGGAAATTACTTCCTGTTTTTCTATCATCGCAGCCCGCAACATCATTGAGGAAATCGTAAAAGACTCGCCACTACCTGGTTTTTTCCGATCGGCATCACCGGCCTTGCGATCGTAAATTGCGATCGCTACTTCTGCCCATTTGCGATCGCCCAAACCGGAACCATTTTCACCTTTTCGAGCCTTAGCCGAGGCAACATCGGCTAATAATAGCCAGTTAAACCCTTGTGGTTCGGTGGTTTGACCTGAAAATATGTTGTTCGCCCAAATCAGTACAGATTCGGCATTTTGTTCGAGAATGCGATCGAGGGATATTGTCGTAGGAGATTGAGTCATAATGGGAGCATCTCATATTTGTAAAAATACTTCTTCTGGCTCCTTCCTTCTTCTGGCTCCTTCCTCCTTCCTCTTTCCTTCTTCCTCTTTCCTTCTTCCTCTTTCCTTCTGCCTCCTGCCTCCTGCCTCCTGCCTCAAAACTCCAATTTCTAGCGGAGGGCTGCAAAGGTGAGATGCTCCCGTCATAATTTATCTACTCCACATATTCGATATCAGCATTATTTGTATCAACTCCTTGCTGCCTAAAGGCTGCAATTCCTAGTTCTAAGCTCTCTGAATTGGGTCTAAAATGCCCGCTATGATTGCTGATTGTTAGCAAAATATACAAACCGTTGGTGCCGACAATCTCGGCTTCTCCCGCCGCCAAAACAGGCTGACCGCGAGTTATAACCGTATGGTAAATTTCATTGTTAATACCAATTTTTTATGAGGCCCCGTAGAATCTGATCCCCCCTAACCAAGAGGGCGGGCACGGGGGCACCGCCCCTACAAAGGGGGGGACAAGATTCTTCTCAAAGTCAACCCCTACTCCCCTTATTAAGGGGGATCGAGATATGTGCAACTTCACATTAAATTGGTATAACATCTAAAAATTTCGGAATTATAAGGAGTTCTAGGTTGGTTGTCACTGCCCATTTGACAGTACCTTCATTAATTATATCGTCAAATCCTGCTTCTCCCACTTTAATGGGTCTGATACCTAACTCATCTGCCGATCGAATTTCATCATTTAGCGTCGCGGGGGACTGATTGAAAAAGCGAGGGCTAGGAACATTATTGGAAAATGGTTGTGTCACAACAGAATTTAACGAGAATCAAATTTATAGTCAAATATGATTCTATCACTTCAAATCTTCCAGTTTAATCCGAGGATCGACAGCTTTCAGCAGCAAATCCGCCAACAAATTCCCAACAATCAACATGGTCGCACCCATCATCAAACTTGCCATTACTAAATACAAATCTTGATTGTTCACCGCCTCCAAAGTCAGCTTTCCCAAACCAGGCCAATTAAAGAAAAATTCGGCAATAAACGCACCGCTCAACAAACTAGCAAACTCAAAACCCAATAGCGTAATCAACGGATTAACAGCATTCCGCAAAGCATGAATGTAAATTACTCGATCGTCCGGCAAACCTTTCGCCCTTGCTGTGCGGATATAATCTTGACGCAGCACGTCCAACAATTGTCCGCGCATCAATCTTTGCAAACCAGCAAAACCAGTAACGCTGAGGGCGACAGTTGGCAAAATTAAGTGCCAGCCGTAATCGAGGATTTGACCCCACCAAGGTAAGTCTGCATGGTCAATACTTGTCATTCCTCCGACGGGAAACAGAGGCGAAGTATTCTGTGCGAAAAATAGCAGCAGCAACGCTGTGATAAAGCTCGGAAATCCTTGTCCGGTGTAGCTGACTACTTGCAGAACTCGATCGACTGTGCGGTTTTGATTGACGGCCGCGACAATTCCCAAAGGAATCGCGATCGCCCAAGTTACAATCAAAGATGCGATCGCCATTAATAACGTCGCCGGTACCCGTTCCCACAGCAGCGAAGCTACGGATCGCTGATACACAAAACTCGTGCCAAAATTCCCCCGCGTCACAATTTGTTGCAGCCACCGCCCATACTGCACAATCGCTGGTTTATCTAAGCCGAACTGCTGTTCGAGTTGCTTGAGCGTTTCCGGCGAAATCTTCGGATTTTGGCTCAATGTATCCAAGTAATTTCCCGGTGCTAGCTCAATAATTGCAAAACAAAGCATCGATGCCAAAAATAGGGTTAAAAGTGCCTGCAACAGTCGCTTGAAAATATAAGTAAATGTCTCGCTGCTAAACAGAGAACTCAACATTCGCCAATTTCGATTCAATTTAATAGAAGTCATAGGATTTTAGATTTTAGATTTTAGATTTGAAGAATTGTGAATGATATTAATGCCGCTTGCATCGGAATGATTTAACCACAGAGAACGCAGAGATCGCAGAGAAAGAGAAGAGAGAGATTAATAATTCCGATGCAAAGGTCAAGGATATTATTTGTCAGTAGTTTTTACTCAGCAGTCAACAGTCAACTGTCAGCAGTCAACTGTCAACTGTCAACTGTCAACTGTCAACTGTCAACTGTCAACTGTCAACTGTCAACTGTCAACTGCCAACACTTAACTAACTAATACTCCACTAGCGTGACGATCGGCACATCGGGCAATTTCTGCCTGCCGCCCAAGGCCTGCAATTCAATGATAAAAGCAAAACCGACAAGCTCGCAGCCAGCTTGCTCTAACAATTTAGCCGTCGCCGCCGCTGTTCCGCCAGTGGCGATTAAATCGTCCACAATCAGCACCCGGCTGCCGGATGTCATCGCATCTCGGTGCATCTCCAGTCGATCGACACCATACTCCAACTCGTACTCAGCAAAATGAACCGCACCTGGCAGTTTCCCTGGTTTGCGGACAGGAATAAAGCCTATTCCCATTTTATAAGCCAACGGCGCGCCAAAGATGAAGCCCCGCGATTCCATGCCCACCACATAGTCAACAGACATTGCAGAGCATTTTTCTGCTAAGCTGTCAATGGTGTAGCTCAGCCCTTGCGGGTCGCGCAGCAAAGTTGTAA
Organism: Microcoleus sp. T3_B1; assembly: GCF_036700445.1. Taxonomy (NCBI): domain Bacteria; kingdom Bacillati; phylum Cyanobacteriota; class Cyanophyceae; order Oscillatoriales; family Microcoleaceae; genus Microcoleus; species Microcoleus sp. T3_B1. The sequence continues at coordinate 27,288 of NZ_JAUBOX010000043.1, read as the reverse complement.
TGTCTCGAAACAGAATTCCCGGCTTGGGGAAATCAGGAATGTCGCGAATCAGAGATTTGAGATCCATAAGCTTGCAGATCGGCGTTGAGGGTAACGAGGCATCAAAAATGTTACAATAATAACGTCAAAAAATAAAAATTAAAAAATAAAAATTAAAACTAAGAGCTTTTTTAATTTTTATTCTTTAATTGCTTAATCCTTTACGTACTATGTAAACAAATGTCATAATTCCCTAACAATAGGGTTGAATATCAACATTTGTCACCCTATGATCTAAAGTCAAAAATCTAATATCTAAAATCCAATGATTAAGTTGGCAGCACGAGTGGGTGAGGTTCCTCCTTCTATAACCTTGGCGATCGCCGCTAAGGCTAAAGCCATGAAGGCCGAAGGGATTGATGTCTGTAGTTTGAGTACGGGAGAACCTGACTTTGATACGCCCGAACACATTAAAGCAGCGGCAAAACAAGCTTTAGACGCGGGGAAGACTAAGTACGGCCCTGTGGCTGGGGAACCGCAGTTAAAAGCTGCGATCGCCCGCAAACTCCAATCCGACAACAATCTCAACTATCAACCAGAAAATATCATTGTCACCAACGGCGGCAAGCATTCGCTCTACAATCTGATGATGGCTCTGATCGAGCCGGGAGAGGAAGTAATTATTCCGGCTCCCTACTGGCTAAGCTACCCTGAAATGGTGAAACTCGCTAGTGGCAAGCCAGTAATTGTACGGACTGATGCTTCTACAGGATATAAAATTACACCGGAACAACTGAGTAAAGCGATTACTCCCAAAACCAAGTTATTTGTACTGAATTCGCCTTCTAACCCGACGGGAATGGTGTATACTCCGGCGGAAATCAAAGCATTGGCCGAGGTGATAGTCGATCGAGATATTTTAGTCGTTGCTGACGAGATTTACGAAAAAATTATATATGACGGCGCCCAACACGTCAGCATTGGTTCCCTGGGCAAAGAAATCTTCGATCGCACCCTGATCAGCAGCGGTTTTGCTAAAGCTTACTCGATGACAGGCTGGCGAGTCGGTTATTTGGCCGGGCCGATCGAATTAATCAAAGCCACCAGCACCATTCAAGGTCACAGTACCTCAAATGTGTGTACCTTTGCACAGTACGGCGCGATCGCAGCTTTGGAAAGCAGCCAAGAGTCTGTCGAAACAATGCGTCTAGCTTTTGCCGAAAGGCGTCAGGTAATATTTGAATTACTCGATGCTATTCCGGGAATTAGCTGTATTAAACCAGACGGTGCTTTCTATATGTTTGTCAACATCAGCAAGACTGGAATGAATTCTCTGGAATTTTGCGACGCTTTCTTAGAACAGCAGCAAGTAGCAGTTATTCCGGGGATTGCTTTTGGTGCAGACGACCACATTCGATTGTCTTACGCCACCGATTTAGGCACAATTAAAAAAGCCGTAGAAAGGCTAGATAAATTTGTCCGCAGCATCTAAAAATTAGTCTGTTGACTGTTGACTGTTGACTGTTAACGGTTCACTGTTAACTGTTAACGGTTGACTGTTAACTGTTCACAACTGACAACCAACAACTGACTAATAACTAAAGCTGTTTAGTCATAATCTCTTTGAGCAAATCCAGCCCCTTCTTAACTCGCCGAGAAACAGTCACCGCACTGATACCCAAGCGTTCAGCCGTTTCCTTCTGCGTCAAATCGTAGAGAAAAACAAACTCCAATATCTCGCGAGTCCGTTGTTCCAACATAGCCAAAGCTTGCTGTACGCGAATTTGATCTTCTTGCGCCAACTGAAAACTCCGATACTTGCTATCGGGCACCAATTCTCCCAGACAAGTCGCCCCCTCATCTTCATCTTGCATCGGCGCGTCCAAACTCAGAGGCGATCTGTTGAGATGGGCCAACTTAATTTCTTGCCATTCTTCTAAAGACACCTCAAGGGCTGCTGCTACTTCAGCATCCGTAGGTTTGCGGTTTAACTGCACCTGCAAATCCTTGATCGCTGCTACTGATTTGCGTTCCAGGGACTGCCAGTGGCGGGGAAATCGCACAGAAGGGCTTTTGTCGCGCAAGTAGTGTTGAATTTCGCCCCGTATGTAGGGAATTGCAAAGGAACTAAAAGCGTGTCCCTTGGCGATATCAAACCGCTCGATCGCCCTGATCAACCCAATACATCCGACTTGCAGCAAATCGTCGTAGCTTTCACCGCACTGGTTGATCCAGTGGTAAACTTCTTTTCTGACCAGTCCAATATTCAGTTTAACTAACTGATTGCGGATTTCATTCGATCCAGAAACTTGGTACTCGCGCAACAATTGCAAATTTTCGCTTTTTAGCTCGTTCGGCACTGTGGTAGACATGGTGACATAAGGGTTGGTAGAGCAGAGGACTGAGGTTGCTTTAGATCTAGCTTCTAATCTAGTCTAAAAAAATTCACTTTTAGGTAGTGTAATCCTAGCACTTAATAGGTGTGATAGCGGACACACCAGTTGAGTTTTCGGTACCTGAACGGATTTAGCGGGATTCTCCGAAGTTTTTCGGCATCAGGCAGACTTTTACCAGGGAGAACACCTTCGATCGAATCCCCAATTTAACCAGCTTTTTTCAAAAATATATTATAAGCTGAAAACCTTGTGAATACAATACTTTAATTAATAAAAAATCCCAACTTCATAACTTGCGAATGACCACTATTCAATCATAAATTTAGTCATTAGTCAACAGTCCTAAGTTATGTTGCTCAAGACTGTTGGCCAATGAAGGGCGAGCAGGAGCTTTACGACCAGAAACTGCTCAAGTTCGATCTATCCAGAAAGCCAATTTTACGATACAGAAGGCTCAATGCGAGCGTAAAACAAACCCCGAATTTTCACGTCCAGAGCCGGTCTAGCTCCCAAATCAGTATCAGAAGGCTGCGTGCTCTCAAAAATCCCGCCAACTTCGCCAGTGGCGCTGTTGACTTTAGCAACTTGGAGAGAAATTTTGCCGGCCTTAGTGCGAGTGTCAGCAACCTTAACATTAGCCCGCACCCGTTTGGAATTGTCACTAGCCGGAAGCGCTACAGCATTGTCGTAGCCAGTCGATACCCCGCGAGCTTTAGGGTCTAAAAAGCCTGCGCTGCGGTAAGAAGGAACGTTAAACTCCCCTCTCAAATCGGTGGAAGTATTGATAGCAACCACTCCGGGATCGGAACTGGCCACTAGCTGTTTAATGGTAAACAAGAAAGGTACTTGCTCTCCGCCCGGTAACTGAATCGTAATAGCTTGAAAATCCAAGCCGTCTTCTTCTGTGAAAGTCAGAGTTCCGTCTGTACCGACCTTGAGCGTACCTTGAACTTGGTCAATGCTCGACGTGAACCGGGTCAGCAATTTACCAGGCACAAATTCCGCTTCTTGGCGTTTGTTTGCTGGTTCTTCCTTCACAAAATAAGTTGTGGGCTGCAAACACAAACCAGTAAGTTTATAGGTGGCGCCCGCTTCGATGGGGATCGATCCCCGAGAAGTTTCTGCCAAGCTAGGGCAGTTATTAGCCAAGCCAGTACCTCTAATCTCGTCGTAGGTGAGCAACTCCGTAGTCGCCACCGTCGTGTCAGAAGCAGAAGAACAAGCAACCAGCGCACTCATGCAAAATGCTAAAAGTGCAACAATTAAAGCACGATATTTCATTGCAAACCTCAATATCCAACATCGGATTATATTAAGAAAAAGCCCTACTTCGAGCAAAATATAATTGCCCGCCGGCAGGCTAGGCCAGCGCTTAGGGCAGCATTTAGATCCAGATCGCTCGCTTCACCGAGACCGGCATTGACTCAAAAAATCAAGCTAGTGCGCCGTGAAAATAAGCATGAACTTATGATTTCTCAAAGGTTCGGATCGCAGCCCAATACACATGGTACGACGGGTTGTGCTCTTTTCCTGACTTGGACTGCAAATTAATATTGCTTAAGTCAACCTACTTAAGTTACTTTGCTTATGACCCCGAATGGCGATCGCGACTAGCTCGATTAGTCGATTGACCAAAAGGCTGGGGACAAAGGCCTTGTAGATTTCAAAGGAAGCAGCGGTATGGACAACGGCAAAGATTTAGAGTCAGAAAAGTTGCAGTCTCAAATGCACTCGCTGACAGAGGCGATTCGGACTTTAGCCGAAAGTTGTCAGGGAGACAGTCTGCTGCTTTTGGCCCTGCTGCGGAGGCTGGAAGCTTCGCACCGGGAAATTCGGGACGGTTTGTTTCAAGCGTCTTTTCCCGACAACCGCCAAGCACTTTACAAACTGCTCAGGAATATTGAAGCCAATGGCGGCTGGCCTTACATCCACCGCATGAAACTTCGATCGCTCTTGGGGTACAGCCAACAATTATCTCCTGTAGAAGATTCTCCAGCCGAGTCGCCACAAGACTCGGCCGGAACTCCCCAAGACGTGAAATAGTTTTGAGTTATGAGTTATGAGTTTATGTAAAACTCACAAACTCATAACTGAGCTGCGCGATCGCACCTAGAACCCCAAAGGTGTAGGAGCTAAGGGTATCGGGTTCGCCACCGTCGGGAATATCGGCGTCTGCCCCGGCATTGGCAATAGTCCGGGAGTCGGCGTCGGAGGGATCGAACTAATTGATAGCAGAGGCGAATCAGGCACGCTAACTGTCGGCGGAATCGGAATCCTCGAAGCAGTCGGCGTCGGAGGCGGAGTTGGAGTCGGAGGGGGAGTTGGAGTCGGAGGCGGAGTTGGAGTCGGAGGGGGAGTTGGAGTCGGAGGGGGAGTTGGAGTTGGAGGCGGAGTTGGAGTCGGAGGCGGAGTTGGAGTCGGAGGCGGAGTTGGAGTTGGAGGCGGAGTTGGAGTTGGAGGCGGAGTTGGAGTCGGAGGCGGAGTTGGAGTCGGAGCATCAGTTGCAGCCTCCGTTGCAGCCCCAGTTATATCTGTAGTTGTGGTTGTAACTGTGGTTGTAACTGTAGTCCTAGTTGGTCTGGGAGTAGCCGTCCCAGTCACAGCGATAAAATCATTCGCCTCGATCAGCGCCGCCGGAGTGTCGATCAAAATTGCTAAAAGCTTGCCGTCGAGCGTCGTAATTACTGTATCCCTGACATTTGCACCGTTACCTTGCCGAACTTGCAGTTGAGCGAAAGATAAATTGCTCGGCAGTCCAAAGAAATCCTCTGTGTCATTGTAATCAGTAATTAAACCCAAACTGCCAGGCCCGGCTCCCAATCCAAAGACATCGCTGCCGCTGCCGCCAGTCAGAGTATCCGAACCCTCGCCTCCGATTAAAGAATCATTACCTTCTGCCCCAAATAAATTGTCATTGCCGAAACCTCCCAAAATGGTATCGTCGCCGATACCTCCAGCCAAGGAGTCATCGCCAAAACCGCCGTCGATACCATCATTACCTTTGCCGCCAAACAGGAAGTCATTGCCTTCATCTCCCAGTACCGAGTCGTCGGCTTCATCGCCGCGAAGCGTATCGGAACCGATGCCGCCAAAAACTGTATCGTCAGCCTTGCCCCCGAATATCTGGTCATTACCAGCGTCTCCCAAAAGCGAATCGTTGGCGGCATTGCCGTACAAAGTGTCGTCGCCGTCGCTGGCACTCAAGTAATCGTTGCCATCACCGCCCAACAGTTGATCCCTGCCACTACCGCCGTTGAGAGAATCGTTCCCAAAATTCCCGTAGAGAAAGTCATCATCAGCATTCCCGAACACGGAATCGTCCCCGTCATTCCCTGTGAGGGTGTCGTTGCCAGTACCGCCGGCAATCACATCAAAGCCTGCGTTCCCACTAACTAAGTCGTCCCCTGCATCTCCCAACACGCTGTCTATCCCGTCGTTGCCTTCGAGGATGTCGTTGCCCAAACCGCCGCGAATCGAGTCGTCGCCGTTGCCGCCTAGAGCAGAATCGCGGCCTTGGTTGCCAATAAGTTCGTCATTTCCTTCACCGCCAATCAGCGAATCTGCTCCGTCACCTCCAAGAAGCTGGTCGTTGCCGCCGTCGCCCTCTAGGGTGTCATCTCCTCCCGCACCCAGAGGCGTGTCATCGCCATCTAAGCCGCGAATTCGATCGCCCAGCGGAGTCCCTAGAATAAAGTCGTTGCTGTCTGTGCCGATCAGATTTGCCATACGGGATACACCGTTCCTCAATAAAATAAATTGTTTGAAATTATGTTAATCGCCTTCGTGACAAGGGATTGCTGCTTGCCTAGGTTAGCATAATTGAGATTTTGGCAATCTGGCGCAGGGGCGCTGGAAGTTTGACCCGTGTCCGCAGTTGCGATCGGGGCTGGTATAATGCCCGATTAGTCATTAGTCATTAGTCATTAGTCATTAGTCATTAGTCATTAGTCAACAGTTAACAGTTAACAGTCAACAGTCAACAGTCAACCGTCATCAGTTAACAGTCAACCGTCATCAGTTAACAGTTAACAGTCAACAGTCAACAGTCAACTTTTATGCGCTAATAGGTAACACTATCTCAAATTCACTCCCTCCCCCCAAAGTAGAATTGACATTAATTGTTCCGCCGTGGGTTTCGACTACAATCTGGCGGGCGATCGCCAATCCTAACCCAGTGCCTTTTCCTACTGCCTTCGTTGTGAATAAATGGTCAAAAATCCGCTGTTTTACTGCTTCTGTCATGCCTGCACCGTTATCGGCAATCTGAATTTTGATGTGCCGATCGCCCGACTGACAGGTACGAACTGTGATACAGTGTGGATTTGCTTTAATGGCATCCAAACTGCGTCTTTGGTTTGATTCTTCTAGGGCATCGATCGCGTTAGCAAGCAAGTTCATAAAGACTTGGTTCAGTTGACCGGGAAAGCATTCGATTGGGGGGAGATTGCCGTAGTCTGTGACGACTTCGATCGTGGGATGGTGTTCGTTGGCTTTCAGCCGATGTTTCAAAATTAAGATGGTGCTGTCAATGCCCTCATGGATATTAAACGGAACTTTGTAGTCTTTATCGGCTCTGGAGAAGGTGCGGAGGCTGGTGCTAATGCCGCGAATGCGATCGCACCCGACTTTCATCGACAACAGCATCTTTGGCAAATCTTCTAAGGCATACTCTAAATCAATATCCTCAGCATCTTCTTCAATTTCCTCGCCGGGATTTGGCAGTTTTTCTTGATATAATTTTAAGTGGGCAATCACATCTTTTATCGTGGTCGTTGCTTCCTCAATATTGCCGCTAATAAAGCCGACAGGATTATTAATTTCGTGGGCTATTCCTGTGACTAGATTCCCCAATGTGGACATTTTTTCGCTTTGCACGATCTGTAACTGTGCTTGCTGCAGATCGAGGAGCGATCGCTCTAATTCTTGTGCATAAGCTTGAGATTGTTGGTACAAGCGAGCATTTTCTATAGAGATAGCCGCTTGGGCGCACAAAAGTTGGATGAGATCAGTGCGATCTTCTGTAAATGCACCAATTGTCAAGTTATTTTCTAGATATAGCAACCCGATTAATTTACCCTGATTTAAAATCGGGGTACACAGCACACTTTTGGGCTTTTCGTGGAGCAAATACTGATCCGCAATAAAATCGTTTTGTACTGCTGCATTATCCAAAACCACAGTTTTCCAAGTCCGCTTAACATAGTTGACCACAGCAGAGGGAAACTCGTCGCTGGCTGACAGTGGTACAGATATTGAGATGACATCTTGATTGAAGGAGGCTACAGCTTCGATGGCGAGATTCCCATCCTTAAGCAACAGCAGAACTACTTTTTTTGCCCCGGCATTTTCCATCACCACAGACATCAGGCCAGCCAGCACTTTTTCTAATTTAATTTCACTTGAGAGAGTTTGGGAGGCTTTGAGAATAGCCGCGAAATCGAGGGTTTCGTAAATACTGTTGCTACTCGATCGAATTGTTTGGAATCTTTGAGGTAAAATTGACGATTTATTGATTGGGTGGATGCGGGTTTGGGGGATTACAAAACGATTTTCTCTGGCCTGCAATATGGGAGAAAGAAGTTGGGGATAGCGTTTTTCTAAGTCATCGATTTTGGCTTTCGCACCCCAGCGAGCGTAACAGTAGTAGGCGTCTTGCATATAGGCTTGCGCCATTTTTTCTTTGCCCCAGTCGAGGTAGAATTTAGCTGCTAGTTCGTTAGCGAGGGCTTCTTCTTGGATGTATTCGTTTTCTTTCGCTCCAGAAATGGCACGATCGTACATTTCAATAGCTTCTGCCCTCTGTCTGGCAACTCGGTATTTCTCTGCTTCTACCAACTGCCACTTATGCAAATAATTCATGGGGGCGTGTTCTGCCCAATGCTGCAACTTCCTTTGATTTTCCTGAACTCGTTGCCCCTGCGTTTCTAACTCCAGGGCTGTTTCATTATCCGTAGGGGCCGTGCTACCCCTACTCCCCGTGCCGGCCCTCTTGGTCTGACCTGCCGATCGAATCGTCTAGGTCGGGGGTAGGCACGGGGAGTAGGGGTAGCACTACCCCTACAAAATTCATGTTTTTGGTGAGAATGAAACAGCCCTGTTTCTAACTCCGTCTCGGACTCAGGAGTGGCCAGGGCTATGAGTGAGTCATAGAAATTTGACACTCCCCGACCTAAAAGTGCGAGGATTCTTAATTCAGCGACTAACCTTTAAGTGTTGCGTCATGAAAGGCAATATTCAGACCTTTTAACCGTAGAAAACTACCAATTAACGAGCCTGATTCGCAGCCACCCCAGCGGGTCTATCTCCAAAAGCGTACTAGGATATTTACCTAGAGTTTGGGTATGCCCTACCCTACTTAACAATCCTAAAAGAATAGTTTGTTTTAACTGGTTTAAGGTTTAATTCAACCTCTAGCTGTTTAAAGAGTTTTCGCTGCTCTGCGTCCCCCGGTTTATACCTAAAAGTGTGTCTTAACTGTTTCACGATGGTAAAGGAATTAAACCTTGACTTTTATAGTATATCACAAATATAGGAACTTACTGGACTTGTTGAAAGAAGTTTTAAGAAATTAAAGCCGTCCTAGAAGGACAGGGTTTTAAACCCAAATTTTTGATAAATTTACCTGTAAGGCAGTCACCAGCGCAAACAAAGACGAACCAGCCAGATAACAAGCTGTCGCAATACTTGCCGCCACTTGCATCGTGGCCAGTTTTTGGGCATCCACCATCGCTGGCAGATCGAATAACTCTTCAATAGGTCGATCGCCGATCGAGCTATTAATTTCCTGCACTGCTTGCTGAATATCTTCTGATGTAGGGCTATCGGGCAATTCTACTCCTAATTCTTTGAGACTCAACAAACCGATAGCAATTCCTTCTAAAAACTTGTTCTGGGACGATAATGCCTGAATTTTGACGATGTAAACGCTCACTCGCTCTAGGGGAGTTCTGGTATGATGAATCACAGTGTCAATCCACCGATCCATCCGGTCAAATTCGCCACAGAGTGAAGCCACTTCGGCGGCTATTTCGTGCAAGTTCAAGGTCATCTCGTACTGTCGTTGCCAAGCGCTCTCTCCAAGCAAATTTAGCCCGATCGCAGCATACTCGCGAGCAGCTTGATAAGCAGTAGCGGCTCTGGCTTTGCGGCAAGCCGTGAGGTTTAGTTGTGCCAAATTGTCCCGTTCTGTTTGGTCTTCAATCAGCGCAATACCATAATTCAACTGATTGACAACTGAAAAAATTTGCTCTTCTATAGCTGCGGGTGAAATTTGCTGGATCAGCAATTGTCCAATCTGATAGTGAGCACGATCTCGCTCTTGTTCGGGAATTAAAGAATAGGCGGCTTGCTGAACGCGATCGTGCAAAAACTTGTAATTCACTACCTCCGAATTATCGGTCTCCTCCCGTCTTTCTCGACCAATATAAAACTTATAGATTTCACTTTCAGGCAGGATTAACCCCTCTTGCAAAGCCTTCCACAAATCCGCCGCCGTTTCCGTTTCCAATTGCTCGGAAACAACTGCCAAAGTCCCCAAATCAAACTGATTCCCAACACAAGCAGCCAACTTCAACACATTCTGAGTCGCTGGCGGCAATTTTTGCAACTGCAACGCCATAAACTCGACCACATCATCCGTCAGCGCTGCCTCCCGAACTCGCACAATATCGCACTGCCAGTAACCAGCAAGCCGGTCAAACTCAATCAGCCCATCCTGATGCAGTGCTTTGAGAAACTGCGTTGCAAAAAAGGGATTTCCCTGGGTTTTTTGTGCCACCAACTCCGCCAACGGTATTGCCCAAGATGGATCGCAATTGAGCGTATCAGCAACCAAATGATTTAGGCTTTCGGAACTCAACGGTTCCAGCGTAATAGTATCCACCGTTGCCCCAGCTTTAACCGCTGCATCCAGTGTCAGCATCAACGGATGTGCTGCAAATACTTCATTATCTCGGTAGGCACCAATTACTAATAAATAACCGATTGTCGCATCGGCCACCAGCATTTCCATTAACCGCAGCGAGGCGGTATCTGCCCACTGCAAGTCATCCAAAAACATCACCAGGGGATGTTTGGGTTTTGTGAACACCTTAATAAAGTTTTGGAAAAGCAAATTAAACCGATTTTTTGCCGCATTTCCTGATAATTCTAGTACGGGTGATTGTTTGCCAATAATTTTTTCGAGTTCGGGAATTACTTCAATAATGACTTGTGCGTTATCGCCCAGTGCTTGCAATATTTGAGTTTGCCATTTTTTCAACTCCTCGTCACTTTCGCTCAACTATTGTCCCATTAAGTCGCGAAATGCTTGCACAAAAGCTGAGAAAGGAATGTTGCGGTTAAATTGGTCGAATTTGCCTTTTATAAAATAGCCACGCTGGCGGACAATTGGTTTTTGAACTTCATTCACCACTGCCGTTTTTCCAATCCCAGAAAAACCAGCTACTAGCATCATTTCTGTTGTGCCACTACTGACGCGATCGAAGGCTTCGAGTAGGGTTTCTACTTCTGTTTCGCGACCATAGAGTTTTTCGGGTATAATGAATCGATCGCCCACATCCCTCTGCGCGATCGCAAAACTCTTTATCCTACCGTTTTCTTCAAGTTGCTCCAAACAACATTCTAAATCGAATTTCAGCCCCAACGCACTCTGATAGCGGTCTTCGGCATTTTTCCCCATTAATTTGCTGACAATCTCCGAAAGTACGGGCGGGATTTCAGGATTAATTTCATGCAGTGATGGTGGTTGCTTGGCAATATGACAGTGTACTAATTCCATCACATCGTTGGATTGAAACGGCAATCGTCCCGCCAGCAATTCGTAAAAAGTCACGCCCAAAGAGTAAAAGTCACTGCGGTAGTCAATGCCGCGATTCATCCTTCCCGTTTGTTCGGGAGACAAATAGCCGAGTGTCCCTTCCAGCAGGTTGGGATTCATCAGGGTTTGAGTTTCCCTGGGCAGCAAAGATGCAATACTAAAGTCAATGAGTTTGACTTGTTTTGTTTGGGGATTAATTAAAATATTGGCGGGTTTAATGTCTTTGTGAATTATCCGGTGGCGATAGAGTATATCTAATATATTGCTCAGGTCGATCCCCACTTGCAAAAACTCCATCAGAGACGGCCGAGTTTCCCCTTTTTCCGTCCATTCCTTCAGAGAAATTCCCCCAAAGTCTTCCATTACCAACGCATAGCTGTTGTGGTAGGTTTCTAAGCTGTAGGTTTCGATGATTCCGGGCAAGTTGAGGTTTTTGGCGATCGTGTACTGATTGCGAAATTGCACCAGTTCGCTGAAGCTGGGATACTCGTTCTGCAGGACTTTGATGGCGACGGGCTGTTTATCGTTAGTGCGAAAAGCTCGATAAACTAGGGTGCGAGTTCCTGAGTAAATGCGATCGAGAATGTGATAACCTGTCAATCTAAAATTTATACTTGCCATACTTATATTCTTCCCGTCCTCCACGGGCTATTTCCACATTAGCAGAAGCCCATACAGTTTCCAACTCCCGTGATTGTTATTTTAAATCAATATGAGATATAGCAGTTCTCAATCTTGGTGAGGTCTGCCCTATGCCCTATGCCCTATGCCCTATGCCCTAGATCGGAGAACACCTCATGTTACTGAGAAACGCTATATATCGTTCAATGTTCGTGATGGGGATCACTGAAGTAAGAAACTTTTCAAGCTGAGCAATTCCTATTTTTATTAAAAATTAAATAGCCTCATCCATAGGGGAATAGTGAATAATAAACTAACGCAGCCGAGACCGATCGCAGTTACGGCTAATTCGCGATCGAGATTGAAAGCTTCTGCCAACAATGTAGTACCAAAAGCAGGAGGCATCGCCATTTGCAGCACTAGCACAAGTCGCGGCGCGCCCGCGATCCCCAAAAACGTTAATCCCGTGCCAATTACCAAGGGAACTAACAGCATTTTAATCACGAGACAAGCCAAAACTTGTTTGAGGTTGTGCAAGGAATTCAACTTGCTCAACAGCATCCCGATCGTAATTAAAGCTAAAGTAATTACACTCCAAGCACCTGTTGTTAACAATTCTGCAATTTGTGCCGAAAGCGGCAAGCTGCGCGAGACAAATCCTAAACCAAAAGCCCACAGTGCCGGATTCAGAAAAATTGCCCGCACCGGACCTAACCAACTCTGAGGACGATCGCTTTTGCCGCAGTGAGAAGCAATAGCAACTCCCAGTATATTGATTCCCATGCCAGTGCCTAGCAAGTCGTAAAACAACGCCCAGGCAAAGTGTTCGGAACCTAATAAGGACAAGGTGACGGGAAAGCCTAAAAAACCCGTATTACCCACCATCGTTGCCAATAAGAAGCTGCCTTGAGTGGGCAAACTCCAAGCGCTGGTGTGTTCCGGGCTATTTTGGGCGATCGGATTAAGACTCTTGAAACGTTCCTCGCCGACACCGAAATTTATCAAAATCCCAGCGAGTCCTCCACCTGCTAGAATTGCCGCCCAAGCTATCAGCGGCGCCATCCAAATAGCGCCAGACAAATTAGCGCTGCGGATAAAAGCAACAATGCTCAATGGCGTGCCAAAGAAGAAAAGAAACTTCGCTAAATATGTAGAATAGCTTCTCGGTAGCAGGCGGCCGAGAATGAATCCGAACGCCACCCATCCGATCAGATTTAGATAAAGTTTGAGCAGCGGATTTTCTAAATAAAGCATGATTGGCTAAATCTTTACTAAACGACATATACCAATTTTTTATGAGGCTCCGTAGAATCCGATCACCCCTAGCCAAGGGCGGGCACGGGGGCACCGCCCCTACTAAGGGGGGACAAGATTCCGATCAAAGTCAACCCCTACTCCCCAACAATCAGGGGGATTTAGGGGGATCGAGATATGTGCAACTTCACATTAAATTGGTATTACGCAGATCCACTACTTTTGCCAAAAAAGCCCACATTTACCCTATCGCCGCAGTTTTCCCCGGCATCGCAGGGCTAAATATTAATGATTATTCAGCCTCGCAAATAATTTTCCACACAGGCCTTGACATCCACAGAAGCGCGTGTCATGATTAAGTTGAGGAATAAGTCAACATAGGTGAAAACTATGGCACGGCAAGCAAAACAATCATCTCAAGTCAAACGTTCCAGCAGCCAAGCAGCCTCCAATACTCGCACCAAGTTTACTCTCTACAATTTTGCCGGAAACGCCAAGGCATTCTATCTAGTCGATCGCATAAATTTAGAAAGAAAGCCCGGTGATCTCCCTGAAAAATCCGTGGCTCACAGCATCATCATCATCGACCGTTCCGGCTCAATGTATTATGACTTAGAACCGCTGAAAGAAACCTTAATCAAGCTTTTGACATTAGACGAATACAACAATTACCAGCTAATTGTCAGCCTAATTTCCTACGCTAGCAATCGGGACGTAATTTGTCACTTCCAGCGAATTCCCATTCAAGAAGTGCTGAAGTTTGACTCTCCATACATCAAAGAAATTCAAAAAATCCACACGGCTGGCAGTACCTGCATATCGCAGTCGATGCAACTCGCTAAATCTCTGGTTAAAGCGGGAGAAATGACAGCGATCAATTTGCACACAGACGGCTATGCAAATGACCCCAGTCCCAATTCGGAATCTGCAAAACTAGGGGAAATTTGCGAAGAACTCAAAGACATGGATGTGTTTGCAAACACGATATCCTATGCTTCTGCTGACTTCAAACTTCTCTCCAAAATCGCCAACACATTATCGGGAAATTGCATCCGCGCTGGCGAAGTCAAAATGGTTTATGATGCTCTTTACGACAGCACAAAACTGTTAGGCAGTTCCGTTGCACCGCCGCTGGAAGAACCGTTAATTAAGGAATATGATTATCAAGTTTTTGTTTCCAAAAGTGGCAAGAAAATCAACGGTTCATCGAGCACGCTGAAAATCTGCGGGCTGAAAGCAGACGATCGCGGACTGTTTTACAAATATCAGAAAGTCGCCAAAGATGAGTATGACAAACTAGATGTTCCCGTTGCTCAAACTGATGAGTCGGTGTTTGCTTTTGCGAAAGCTAACCTCGCTGACGGCAATTTAAATACGGCTAAGTATGCGCTGGTGAGTACCTTCGACGCTACTTTGACGGAAAAACACGCTAAAGCTTTGACAAATGCCCAAATAGCGGAGTTTACGGAAGATTTGGAACAGGCTGTTTTTGCGCCTGATGTGTTGAAAAATCATGTAATTGGCGATCGGGTAAAAGTCAGCGAGAAAATTTCCCTGCTGGAGTTAATCAAGATATTGGAGGAAAACAGCAACAGCATCATCATCAACTTGAAACACTTGCAAGAAAATTATCAGCGAAAAGGTTTGAAGCGAATTGAGGGAAAGCGAGACGAAAACGGCAACCTTGTCAAGCCTTGGCTGAAAACTGAATTCTTGGACGGTGGCGAATACATGCAAATGGGTTCATTTGCGATCAATCAAAATACCGCTACCATCAATATGCTGATTACCCGCAAAGCTAAGCTGGTAAAAGTTGAGGATGAAACTTTAATCGCAGAAGTGGCGGGAATTCTAGTTACAGACCTCAATACTTTCAACAATTATACCATTGTCAGCGACGGCGAAGTTAATATTAAGTCGCTGCGAACCAAAATCAGCAGCAAACCAGTGTTTGATTTGCTCAAAAAATGCGGTGTCCTTGAAAAAGACGGTTCGCCCGTGCAAGAATTTGACTTCCGTTCCGAGTACGATATTAAGTTAGAGACTTTGCCCCTGGTGCCTTTTGACGGGCGTTACGGCAGCCTTGACGGAGTGTTTGAGGAACTCGCAGAAATCAAAATTCTCTCTAGCATTCTCTCGGCTCATTTGAAGGAGGAATCTGAGGCTTACACTGCGGAACAATTGGAAGAATTGAAACAGCATTATCTCTCAAAAAGCCTTTACATCAACTTTCCGACGACGACGGAATACACGGAATTAAAAAGTGCGATCGCCAACGGTTCAGTAGATTCGCGAGTCAGCTACAAAATCGACATCGGCAGCAAAAACATCCTCAACTTCGGCAAATTGCACTCTGCCAACAAATTTCTCGATCGCCTTTATGAAGTTTACCACAAAAACACGGGCGAAAAGCTAGCAAAACCGACATTTGACATCACGTTAGATGAGCCTGTTGTCTTCGCACACAAAACCCTGTCATCCCGAACAAAAATCACCAAAGTTGACGACTTGATGAAACTGATTTTCGATGAGTTTTTGGGGTTGGAGGATAACGGAATTGTTAGCGCTACTTTAGCCAAAGTGGGTGCAGATAGTTTGCTGCGGCTTTTGCAAGCGAAATGGCAGGGAGAAGATGTCAAGCGAGACGAGTTTGTCGCTGCTTTAGCTAATGCGAATGAGCGACTGGAAGCTTATGCTGAAAAAGTGTACAGGGAAAAAGTTTCACCGCTGGTTTTCTATATCGGCTCTACCGGACTTATCCCGGATGAAATGGAGGCAAAAGCTGCTACTGCTGAGGAAATTAATTCTAAATACGGCAACTTGCAATTTTCTAAAGATGAGCAAGAGGGGATGTTTTTTGAAGTGGGAGATTGCATTATTAGCGTGTATGCTAAGAATGAGTATTTCACGGTAGGGAAGTAGAAAGTAGGGTGGGCCTTTGCCCACCTTGGTTAAATAGGGCTGATTGAAATGAACTGCAAAGGCGTAGTCGATAGTAACAAATCAGGTCAAAAAATATGGATACACCACCACTCCCACAACCAAAACTCGATCGCACACCGATCACTTTCGATCAATATGCAGCCTACACCCCCCAAAAGCTAGAACTGCGGCATGGTTTCTATGGCTATGGAGGGCAAGACTTGACAGGTTTTTATCTTGCAGTATTGGCAAATATGGGGTTACGGGAAGCTGTTCGTCATGTACCGCTTGCACTATGGCTAGAAGCAATTCAAGAGTTAGCTTTGCAAAATCCTAAACTCAACTTTGATACTGAAACTGGGGAAGTTATGCTTAACAGCTTGAACCGAGGATTGGAAGATTTGCAAGCAGTTGCAGAGTATTTGGAAGAACAAGCTTAGTCGCGGTACACCCAGCAAAAATGAAACGCGATTCGTTTATACTGTAAGGGCGGTATCCCCGTACCCGCCCTCTATTTAAAACGGAATTTCCTCATCTTCATCTTCCACAGTCTTAGCCGTCATCCGCCAACTCGTAATATACTCAATTTGCACATCAATTTTGTTAATCGCATCCCCTAACCGCTTTTGGATGTATTGAGTCAGCGTCACCATAAAATCTAACTCAACTCCCACAGATAGCGCAAGTTTTGCCAAGCTAGCAAAATCTACCTTCAAAATCGAGGAACTGGATAACTTAAAATGGGGAGTATTTTCCTTATTTTGCACCAACATTGCTTTTTTAATGCGCTCTTTCAGATGCTCAACTTCAGAATCCAACAACTTCCATTCAGGCAAAATTTCTTGATACCTTTTCCCCAGCACTGTTAAATCCTCACTCTCCGGTTCCGGCGCAATTTTTTTAGTATATTTCCGCCGTTGCTGTACATTAGAATTTAACCGCCAACTAGCAATATCCTCAACTTCCAAAGATGGATGAGCGATGAGTTGGCCTAACTGTTTTTGAATTTCTTTCGTCAGCGTCACGGGAAAATTTAACTCAATTCCCTCAGTTTGCGTCAGTCTGGCCAGCGTCATAAAATCAACTTTCATCGTTATCGAACTGGAAAGCTCAAAATAAGAACTGTCTTTGAGCTTTTGGGCCAGCATCCCTGCTTTAATGCGTTCTTTCACTTCAGCGATTTCTGAATCTAGCGGCTTCCACCGAGATTCTATTTTCTGATATTTTTCGCCCAAGGCTGTCAAGTTTTCCGTTGCGGGTTCGGGGTAACATTGGGCAAGGATTTCTAGCAGGCGGCGATGCACTCCAGCTAAATAAACCGCGTCCATCTTGGCATATTCTAGCTGCTTTTGGGTGAGGGGACGCTTTGCCCAATCGCCACTTTGTTCTGTTTTATCTACATAAGCAATGCCGCAAAGTGTTTCTATTAAAGTTTTGAGTTGTCGATTAGGTAAGGGCAGAATGTAAGTGGGAATCTTGCTCGCCATTTTTAATGTGCAAGTGACATTTTGAGCGTCGTCATTGCCTAGAAATCGGATGTCATAGCTGGCGTTGTGCAAGACTTTTTCAATATCTGGATTTACCATGATTTGGTTGATGAAATCTTTGGCCAATTCAGGTTTATCCAAGACATCGAGTAGAAAAGTCGCCTCTCCCGTGGAATCTGTGGAGTCAGCTAACACCTGAATCAGAGATAATCTGGGGTTGGATTTATAGTCTGCTATTTCTGTGTCAACCCACAGGATTTTAGCTTGGGCAAATTTAGCTATGATTGCTTTGATGTCGTTTGCTGCTGTTAAATAAGGCATTTTTACAGACTTTTGCTATTAACTTTTTGATTCTATTATGCTATGGCAATTATCGGATCGATTGTCAACGATTCAAGCGCCGGACACGGCATTGCCCTGTCCTGGAAACACGCAAACCTCAGAAACCCGGTTTCTTCCTATATTTCTCGTTTCTGTTCACAAAACTCCTAGAAACCGGGTTTCTAGCCTCCAGTAAAAAAAAAGAATGCAGTCGATCGCACTATTGAGGATTCCCGCGAACTTCCTCTAAAAACCAGTTGCCTACTTCTGTATTGTCCGTCTGGCGACTGCGGCGCAAACCTTCCTCTAATAAAGCAACTTTTAGCCCCGGCAAAACTTGAGATTCCGTCAGACGTTCGCTTCCCCGGTTAGCAATTATTTTGAAAGCAATAACTTGCGCTTTTTGTACGTCTACTACCCAATATTCCGACACTCCTAATTCTTCATAAATCATTCTTTTTGTCCCCAAATCGTCAACGAGAGAACTGTCGGCAATTTCAATTGCTAAATCTGGGGAAACTAGGCTATCTAAATTCACTACAGAACTGCCGCGAGGTGCCGTTTGTACCCGGTCTCCGATGTAGTAAGAAGCATCAGGTTGAGCGCCTCTGACACCTGTTTTGGCGTAGCTACAGTTGACCAGCAGTCTCATTTTTATACCTTTAGCAATGCCAAATAAATTGATTAAGATGACGATAATTCCGTTGTCATCCGCATGATCGGCCCCGACTGCTGCCATTTCAATCCTCAACTGTCCGTTGTAGTAGTAGCATTTTGCTCGATCGTACTCCGGCTGTTTAATAATTTCTATATATTCATCCCAAGTCGCTGTAACCCAGGTATCAGTTAGTAGTTTGGTTTGGAGTTGACTCATTATTACCTCACCGGAAAAAATCTTTGACTTTTGAGGGAAAACTTCTGAGTAGGGACGATCGCATTTTTACCATTCAGCAGTAAGGTACGCAGCGCGCACCTTACAAACTATTAACCTAGGACTATTCTGCCACTTCCTCAGATTCCGATTCTTCTGCCGATTCTTCACCAGCAGGCGGCACTAAAGCCACAGCTACGATCGAATCATCCTCATCTAACCGCTGCACCCGCACACCCGTTGCTGTGCGCGATTGAGTAGAAATTGCACTCACAGCCTGACGGATAATAATACCTCGGTTGGTAATGATCATCAATTCGTCATCTTCGTTGACAATTCGCAGCGCAGCTACCTGATCCTTACCCTTTTTAGATTTGAATTTAGTAGCCGTCAATCCCTTGCCAGCCCGTCTTTGTAGGCGGAATTGAGAAACAGGAACCCGCTTCCCGTAGCCGTTGGTGGTGATTACCAACACCGAAGGAACTTCGCTGCTAACTGTCGAAATTTCTTCGACATCTTCGCCTTCAATTTCCTCGGCTTGCAATTCTAATTCTTCATCTTCCGTTTCCAATTCAGCACTTTCTGCCCCTTCAAATTCCGCTTCGTCCGTTTCTAATTGAGCAATATTAGCTCCCTCAAATTCCGAGTCTTCAGTTTCCAAGTCAGCAATTTCGGCAACAATTGAACTCGGCAAAATGTCCATGCTGATCAACTCATCGCCCGATCGCAATTTCATTGATTTTACACCCCGTGTGGCGCGGCCGACTGGGCGCAACTGTTCGTGATTGGTGCGGAAATGAATTGCCATGCCTTGGCGCGTACCGATGATGATGCTATCGCCAACTTTTGCTCTCCGTACCCAGCGCAATTGGTCGCCTTCTTCTAGAGAAATGGCGATTAATCCATTAGTGCGGATGTTGCCAAAAGCGGAAAGTGCGGTTTTCTTAATGTAGCCGCCGCGAGTCAGCATGACCAAGTATTCTTCGCTGGTGAATTCTGTGACTGACACCATAGAAGTGATTTTTTCTTCTATAGGAATCGGCAGCAGTTGCACTACGGGAGTGCCGCGGGCTGTCCGGGAACAGACGGGGATTTGATAAGCTTTGACAGAGTAAACTACGCCCCTGTCGCTGAAGAACAAAACGCTATCGTGATCGCAGCAGGAAAGGAAATGTTCTACTCCATCGTCTTCTTTCATTTTCGCGCCTGCTTTGCCGCGAGTAGCGCGACTTTGGGCCTCGAAAGTGCTGACAGGCATCCGCTTGATGTAGCCTTGCTCTGTGATCAGAATAATTGCTTGTTCGTTGGCAATTAAATCTCTTTCATCGATTTCTCCTTCGGCGTGTTCGATGACGCTGCGCCTAGGAGTAGCGATTTTGGTTTGGATTTCGACTGCTTCAAATTCGGCGATTTCTAAGATGCGTTCCCGCCGCGCTAAGATATCTTCCAAATCGGAGATTTTTGCTCGCAATTCTTCGTGTTCTTGCTGAATTTTTTGCGCTTCTAATGCTGTCAAACGCCGGAGCTGCATTTGCAGAATTGCATCGGATTGCTGTTCCGAAAGACCGTAATTATCCATCAATTCCTGTTTGGCTGCTGCGGAGTCGGCAGCGGCGCGAATTAGGTGAATAATTGCATCTAAGTTGTCTAGGGCAATTAATAAGCCTTGCAGAAGGTGGTCGCGTTCTTCTGCTTTGCGGAGCTCATATTGAGTCCGGCGAGTAATTGTCTCAATGCGGAAATCTAGGAAGACATTGAGGAATTGGGAGAGCGTAAGTAGTTGGGGTTCCCCATTTACTAGCGCTAACATATTGGCTCCAAAGTTGGCTTGGAGGGGTGTTTGTTTATAGAGGTTGTTGAGGACGACGCGGGGATAGGCGTCGCGCTTGAGTTCGATCACGATCCGCATTCCGTCTCTATCGCTTTCGTCGCGAATGTCGGAAATTCCATCTAATCTTTTGTCGTTGACAAGTTCGGCAATTTTCTCAATTAGGGCTGCCTTGTTTGTTTGGTAAGGCAATTCGGTGATAATAATTGCTTCTTTGTCGGGGCGGCCGGGATGTTCGATGGTTTCAATGCCGGCGACTCCGCGCATTGTAATCGAACCGCGCCCGGTGGTGTAAGCATCGCGAATGCCGCCTCTGCCGAGAATTTGCCCTCCGGTGGGAAAGTCCGGGCCGGGGATGTACTGCATCAATTCCAGGTCGGTAATTCCTGGGTTGTGGATTAGTGCTACTAAACCGTCAATTATTTCGCCTAAATTGTGCGGCGGAATGTTGGTGGCCATCCCCACAGCAATCCCGGAGGAACCGTTGAGCAAAATTTGGGGGATGCGTGCCGGGAGTACGAGGGGTTCTTGCTGGGAACCGTCGAAGTTGTCGCCGAAATCAACTGTTTCCGAGTCGATGTCGCGCAGCATGGAGTCGCTAGTGAGAGCTGTCAGGCGACACTCGGTGTAACGCATTGCAGCGGGCGGGTCGTTGTCAACGGAGCCGAAGTTGCCGTGGCCGTTGATCAGGCGTTCCCGCATGGAGAAATCCTGAGCCATCCGCACCAGGGCGTCGTAAACCGCTGTATCTCCGTGCGGGTGATACTTGCCCAGCACCTCCCCCACGACGCGGGCGCATTTGCGGAAAGGTCGATCGGGAGTCAAGCCCAATTCGTTCATGGCGTAGAGAATGCGTCGGTGAACGGGCTTGAGACCGTCCCTGGCATCTGGTAGCGCCCGACCGACAATTACGCTCATGGCGTATTCCAAGTACGATCGGGACATCTCATTACCCAGATCCGTCGGGATTATCCGCGACTCAGAGGTGCTCATAGGTTGAAAAACTCCGTTAAAAATTTAAATTTGACGGCTATAAATCTCAAAAATGCGATAAAATCGGTTTGGATTCAGTAGACCTGCCAAATATTGCAAATTACTCCTGAAATTATATCACAATTTGCCTTGGAATTTATGGGAAAGTTGCCAGAAAATTTAAGGGACGAAACAAGCACAATTGATAATTTGTCAGTTGGTGATTTTGTCAGCAGTTGGCAAAAGCTAGAAAGTTTTTTTTAGGCGGTCGCTTTTCATGCTTTCGTGAGTTTTTTTGACGACCATATAAGAAATTAAAATGGTTACTCGATCGAAATTTTAATTTCACAAAACCGAAGGCATTCTTAAAGCCAACTAAAAATCTAAAATCTAAAATCTAAAATCTAAAATCAGCCGATGCTACCCGTCATCTACTCCGAAGATTTCTTGCTGCACAAGACTGGAATGCTTCACCCAGAGCGACCAGAACGTTTAACGGCGATCGTCAATGCTCTGAAAGCTGCCCCTTGGGCGGATCAAATTGAATGGCAACTGCCCACCCCAGTGGCGCAGCGCGAACAACAACTGTTCTCGGCTATCAAAAAAGTTCACTCGCAAAGATACATCAAAGAAATCGAACATTTGGCTCATCGGGGAGGCGGCTACCTCGACGGTGATACGCCGATTTCTGCTGAAAGTTACGATGTAGCGCTGCTAGCGGCGAGTGCTTGGCTCGATGGGGTCGATCGAGTGGTGGCTGCGGGGGAACCGGCTTTTGTGCTGGCCAGGCCGCCGGGACACCACGCCGAAAAAGCCCGCGCGATGGGTTTTTGCTTGTTTTCCAATGCTGCGATCGCCGCTCACTACGCCCTCGAACAGCCGGGAATCAACCGCGTCGCTGTCCTCGACTGGGACGTGCATCACGGCAACGGCACTCAATCTTTGGTGGAAAACTGCCGGCAAATTGCCTACTGTTCCCTGCACCAATCTCCGTGCTATCCGGGAACGGGAGATGCCGAGGAGCGCGGTGCTTACGACAACGTGCTGAACATTCCCCTGTATCCCGGCAGTGGCATAGCTGAATACCTGAGCGCCTTTGAATCTCTTGTCGTGCCTTTTTTGTCCAAATTTGAACCGGATTTGTTGATTGTCAGCGCCGGTTATGACGCTACTGCGTCCGATCCGCTGGCGAGCATGACTCTGATGCCGTCAGATTTCGGTACTTTCACCGGATACTGCCTGCAACTCACCCGCCGCATAGCTTTTGGTTTGGAGGGGGGTTACGCACTGAAAGATTTGGCTGAGTCGGTTGTGGCGACTATTGACCGATGCCTCAATTAGCTGGAAAATTGGCATAGGGGAAAATGAGGTTGAGAACCCATGAGGACGAGATGGAGAGTTTTTGAGGGCGATCGCGCTGCAAGGGTCTTTTTCCCTCTGACTTCTGACTTCTTCCTTCTGACTTTAGTGACAAGCATCACAAATTTAAGAGATCCAAGTCACTGCCGATCAAAGTCTCGGTCACAGATTTTTAGCCGAAAAATCACACCGTGTCAATGTTTTCGATCGCCTTTGAAGTCGCTCCCAGAGTGCATAATACAAATACAACAAGCCTGTTAAAATTTTATCTGTCTCAATCAACTAGGAGGTTTATCATGTCAGTATCCCAAATGACACTCGAAGAGTTATTTGGTCAGGTCATGTTCTCCAGCGTCGTGACTCGCCACGACCGGAGACAGCTCAGATCGGCACTCTTAGAAAGAACACTGAATGAAGATGAGTATGCCATCATCAACCGACTGCTGTACAACGTTCGCCGCGGTTGGGTAAAAATTGTCGATTAAAGAGGTGGCAGCCACTCCCTTTAGGGGAGTTAATACCATTTTCGATTTTCGATTTTCGATTTTCGATTAATTTTCGATTAAAGAGTTGGTGATTACTGATAACTATCGGGGTTGAGATCGCGGGCCTACAGTTACATTTTTTGGGAACTCGTTACAAGTAGAACTTGCCAATTCGGGAAGTTTTTTGTGTTTAATAGTTGGCTCGAAAGTGTGATGTGTTTGACCAGTGTGTTAATTATCAAAATCTCGCTACACATCAGCCTATAGGTAGAGATAATTATAAAATAACAGGTTTCGGGTGCATCTCTACTTGTTGAACAATTGTGAGTTTTGAGTTACTAACTGAAAAGTTATAATTAACTCAAAACTCATAATTTTTTGGAGGTAAGATTGGAGATTGGAGAGTGGGAAAACTGATGAATATCAGGGTTGAGAACCGCTATAAAGTTAATATTTTATAAACGGGTATTAAAAATCAAAACTAGAATCTGTTTCCGGTTGAGGAGGATTGTGCGATCGTACAAGCACACCGAGTCGCATTGGTCGATCGACCATTCCGGCAATTTGAGCTCAGAAGTGTCAAAATATTAACAACCAGTTCATCCCCAAAATATATGGCTCCCGCCGTTTTAATTGAAAATCTTCAGAAACGCTACGGCACTGTAGAAGCCGTTAAAGATGTTTCCTTCAAGGTAGAACCGGGGGAAATATTTGGTTTGCTAGGCCCCAACGGTGCAGGCAAAACCACAACCCTGCGGGTACTTTGTACTTTGAGTGCGCCCGATAGCGGACGCATTGAAGTGTCTGGCATTTCTGCTGTCAGCCAGCCGAGAATTGCCAGACAAAGACTAGGCTATGTCGCCCAAGAAGTGGCTCTCGATAAGGTGCTGACGGGGCGGGAACTCCTGCAACTGCAAGCAGCGCTTTACCATTTGCCGCGCCCTACGATTAAAGGGCGGATTGACAAAATGGTGAAACTCCTCGGTTTGGAGGAGTGGGAAAATAAAAAGACGGGCACTTATTCCGGCGGTATCCGCAAACGCCTCGACTTAGCTGCTGGGTTGCTTCACCAGCCGGATGTTTTGGTGTTAGACGAACCGACTGTCGGGCTGGATATTGAAAGCCGGGTGGTAGTGTGGGATTTCCTGCGCCGGTTGCGGGAGGAAGGTACGACGGTTTTGATTACGAGTCACTATCTCGAAGAAGTTGACGCTTTGGCCGATCGCGTGGCGATTATTGACAAGGGTACGGTAATTGCACAGGGCACGCCGGAGGAGTTGAAAAATCGGGTTGGGGGCGATCGGGTGACTCTGCGGATTCGGGAGTTTTCGCCGATCGAAGAAGCTGAAAAAGCTAAAAATCTGATGCAATCGCTGCCTTTTGTGCAGGAAGTAATTGTCAACACGGCTCAAGGAAATTCTCTCAATTTAGTAGTAACACCGCAAAGCGATGCGCTGGTGACTATTCAGCAAGCTTTGAAAGATGCGGGATTGCCTACTTTTGGGATTGCTCAATCTCGGCCGAGTTTGGATGATGTGTATTTGGCTGCGACTGGTAAGACGCTGTTGGATGCGGAGTTGGCTGCTGCTAGCAACCGCGATTTGAAGGCTGAGCAAAAACAGGCGATGCGATCGTAGTTTGAGGGAAGGGAAAAGTTCGTCAGAAACAGGCAAGATGCCTGTTCCACAAAGAGTTAATTTTATTGTGGAACAGGCATCTTGCCTGTTCAAGACTACGTTTTTTGGAGATGTCTGAAGCTCAGCGCGCGGGGTTAGAAACCCGGTTTCTTCACAGATTTCTCGTCGCCAAACCAGATTTTCCTCAGAAACCGGGTTTCTTTGGGCTTAGTCCTATATTATCGCGAGCAATTAGCCGATTCCGTCCATCAGCGTTTGTTAGGCATTCAACCCGATCTGGGCGTTGTGCGATCGCGCTTGTTAGCCCAAAAACAATCTTGTTTACTGAACCCGGTTTGTAAGGTGCGTCGCTGTGAGATGGTCGCTCTTTTTGAGGGTTTTTGATAGCGACGCACCCTACAGCAACTGTCAACTGCTATACATCCAAGATTTGTTCTGCTGTCAATGCTAATTCGGGAAAAGTTCGAGATATAATGCGATCGCTCCCTCGGTAAGCAGTCATTTGATAAACCCCATTTTCATCGAGCAGGTAAACAAAAACAGTCGGCTCTTTCGGGTTGCCCAAATCGTTTCTGCTACCCAAAGCTAAATAATCGACAATCCAATATTCAGAAATTCCCAGCCGCTGATATTCATCCAGCTTGTCGATATAATCATCTTCCCAATTTGTTGAGACAACTTCTACAACTAATTGTGGTGGTTCAGTTAGTGCTGAATAGGCGAAGGGCTGCGATTCCCAGAGGGTTTTGTCTACTACTGTAACATCAGGATGGCGGCCTTGTTCTTTACCATTCGGGGTTAATGTCCTGACTACAATTCGGCCAGATACCCTGTAATTCAGGTGGAGTCTTTTTACCTCGTCTTGGAACGTATTTTCAAGGAAATCAGCTACATTTTCGTGCAGTCTTATTGTTGGTAAGATTTGGACAATTTCTCCATTAACCAGTTCATAACGTCCGTCTTCATCTGGAAGTTGCTTGATGAATCGATCGAAAGTGAGCATTAGTTTAGGTTGGGTAGGAGTTGCGATAGTGGTTTGCTCTCATTTAGCTAGATTAGGACTTACGCATGGTGGCCCAGAAACCGGGTTTTTTTACGAAATACTTAGTTACATACCGTAAATTAGGTAAAAAACCCGGTTTCTTTAATCGGAGCGTGTCCCGGACTATAGATATTTAAGACTATTCTGCCACCATTTTAACATACTGTTTTAACACAGGTGCAATCCTGAAAACGATTTCAGCTTCACCGCTCAATTTTTCGATCATTCCCCGTCTGGCTAAAGATTGAATTGCTTTACATAATTCGCCCTGCGAACCTTGACATTTTGCCAAAAATTGAGTAAAGGAAACAGGTTCGATTTCATTACTAAGTTGCGAAATAGCCTGTTTTTCTATTTCCGACAACCGCTGATAGTGCTGCTGCAATATCGGTGTCAATTCATCGCTTAAAAATACTGGTTGATAGCTTAAATATTGAGAGACTCTACCGCCAAATAAGTTGTTAATGGTTTGAGCGACTAATTTTAACCACAGGGGATTACCTTGATAAAGGTTAATCAATTCTTGCCAGGCTTCTTCATCCAACAAACCCTTTTGTCTAAGAATTTCTGTGGCGGCTTCACCTAAACCAGTTAACTGTAATAAACATACTGCTGAATTATCGTCGGTGAATGTGAGGATGTCTGAGGGTGGTTCCCAACTATTGAGGATTAAGCAGCTATTGTGGGGAAGTTCGCCGATGAGTTTAAATAGGGTTCCGTAGTTTTCATATCCGGGTTTGTAATTTCCTGCAAGTTGCCCGCTGCTGAGAATTTGCTGCACGTCATCGAGGATGATGAGACAGCGATTGTCTCGCAATGTTTCTATTAGGATTGACAACTGAGCATCGATGTTGGCGGAAAAGTTAATATCTGTGCGATCGGATAGAAATTGAATCAGGTTTTTGAGGGTTGTTTCGAGGGGTGGGGAGGTGCGGAGACTGAGCCAGATGATGCGATCGAATTGAGTTTGAATTTGGGGGATGAGGTTACGGGCGATCGCACTTTTGCCGGTGCGGCGTTGCTGAATCAAGGTATGAATACCCCAGGAATGGGAATATCGTCAAACTTCAAGTAATGTATTAATAACTTAATAGAATGCTTGAGCATTTCCTCACATTTAGAATAACAAAGAGTCTTACGATGTAGCCGAGCCAAATAATGTCTTAGTCTGGTATTTTCCCCTTCTACTCGGGTCATATAAGTCTTGCTAATAATCTGATCCCCATCAGGAATAAACATGGGATATACAGACCATCCATCAGTTACATAAAAATAGCATTTCCATGCACTTACTTG
>NZ_JAUBOX010000177.1:0-3482 GCF_036700445.1 Microcoleus sp. T3_B1 | reverse complement strand
GATAAGTATCAAGGATTTTTTGCCTAAAATCAATCGAATAAGCTTTCATTTTTAACAATGTATGAAGAGGAGTACAAGTAAACGTGTTGTGAATCAACCAGATCGTGCTGTCAAAAAAATTCTATTATGTGTGGTATGGCTTTCGCGTGGCTTTACTGAACCATGTAATTATAGTTCATTTGAGCTGATATTCTCTGTTTGACCCTCACGAGTGAGTGTCAGTAACATCATACCTCATCTTTCTGAGAAAGGCTATAAGATAATTAAGATTGAAAATCTGAATGTGAAAGGAATGATGGCGAATCACAAGTTAGCTGGAGCAATATCTGACCTTGGGTTTTACGAATTCAAGCGTCAACTCGACTATAAGTGTCGAATGTATGGAGCTAATTTGGTACTGGTAGACCAGTGGTTTCCTAGTACCAAAACTTGCTCGAATTGTGGCACTAAAAAGGATATGCCACTAAGCTTTCGGACTTTTGATTGTCCTGCTTGTAGCATATCTTTAGATCGGGATTGGAACGCAAGTCTAAATATTTTAAACTGGGAACCCTCGGCTTGAGGGGGATAGCCTACTTATCTTGGGATAGCCGACTACCCAACAGCGTAGGAAGTGAACACGAATTGTATCTAAAAATGAGTTTAGATAAGTTTAGGTAAGTTTTACGAAGCAGATTTCAGCAGATTCCTACCTGAGATATTGAATCCAAGTTTGAAAGGATATTTCGAGACACTCACACAGCGCGATGCCTTCACTGCCCATATAGATGAGGCATTAGAACCGTGGGATGTATGGCTTTGTCCCGTTGCGGCAACAGCTGCGTTTACCCATCGTCCCGCTTGGAGTGCCGTTGACGTTAATGGCAGATCCTATCCTCATGTAGTGGCAAACGGGGCTTACACCCTGCCTTCTAATCTTAGTGGACATCCTGCCGTGGTAATTCCAATTGGACAAACTCAAAATGGTTTACCGATTGGGATGCAAATTGTTGGTAAGCGGTGGCGTGAAATGGAGTTGTTGGCGATCGCAAGTGCGATCGACAAAGTGGTTGGTAGCTTGCAACACCCACCTGGTTACTGAGAATTTTATCAAGTTTCACTTGATGGTCAAGAATACAATCAGTGGTAGGGTTCGTCAGGTTTGAGATTTTTAATTGGCACGGAAAGTATGAATCGGACGCACCGTTTTTTGCGGGAGTGCATAAGTTGTGAAATTCTTAGTTTGTAGCGGAAATAATGCTAGTTGACGCACCCTACTTCATTTTTACTGATGACTAATGACTACTGAACTAATGACTAATAGAGGCTAGCGGCTCCCAACTTGTCACATCTTCAAATAAAGATTGATAGCCCGCTGCATTGGGATGCAGCCCGTCTGCAATCAGGCGCGATCGCCACCAATCACTGCCCCGATTTACCCATTTATCAAAAATATCTAAATAGGGAATTCCCCGCAACTCACAAGCTAATTTCGTTGCCTCTTTATACCGATATTGGTCAGCATGATTGTAATACAAACAATCTTGAAAAGGCATTTTACTTTCATCCACTGGCACCATCCCGACAAATATCACCGGACAAAGTTGTTGGGACAGGTTTAACAAATGATCCAAAACAGTTTTAAAATGTTCAAAATCAGTGTAGCTGCGCCCCGTAGGCGACTGCACTCTCGCCGAATCGTTGAGGCCTACCGAAAGAATAATCGCATCCGGGACGCGGTTTCTGAGTTCGCCCCGGTGGCGAAACTCGTTTTCGAGCCGCTGGGAGACTTGATAAGCCCGATCGCCCCGAACGCCCAAATTGTATAAAACGTGTCCTGCACTCTCCGGTAACATCCACTGGCGCCGCAATCTTTCTACCCAGCCACCGCCTACACCGTCGCCGAAACCGTAGATTAAGCTGTCACCGAAAGCAACCAATTTGAGGGGATGAGAATTTCCCCGATGCAAGTGACCAAAGGAATAGGCTGTTGCTACCTGCATAAGCAATGATACTCAGTTAATAAATTATGAATCTTGACATACTAGACTAGAATGTAACATTACATAAAGTAGGGAGTCTCATGGTTAAGCGTCCAACCTTCGATTCAACTCAGCTAACTCGTCGGGCGGAAGAGTTGATTAACGGTGCATCCAACCGCTATCGGATTACGGTGCAGGTGGCGAACCGCGCAAAACGCCGTCGCTATGAAGATTTTGACAATATGGATGACCATCAAATGAAACCTGTAATGCGGGCGATATTTGAGATGTCGGACGAACTGACTCAGCCGGAAATTATCGGAGACATCTAGACTTTGGGAGTTTTGGGTTTTGAGTGGTGAATTGCGAGCAATTTTTTCACACTCCACACTCAAAACTTTCTCAAACTAGACTGGCGGGCCTGGGCGAGAAACCCGGTTTCTTCTTAGCTGTCTCGTTGACAAACTTCTGATTTTCCTAAACCGGGTTTCTTTTCCTAAGTCCTAAAATTAGAAACTAGGACATCTGCTTGGGGTAAGTTTATGAAATTATTCTATTTTTGAAATTCTTGTCAAAACCGTGAATAGATTAAAGCAGGGCTTAAGTTTTCTGTTGGTTACTTTGAGTGTAGCGATTTTCACGCTTTTGAGTTGGGTATTGGAATCCGGGGAACTGAGTATGTCGGCTTTGAAACCTTCGCTGCTGCGGAGTTCTGAGTCGGCCTCAGTGCAGCGGGTGGCTCAACAATCTGCGCCGCCACAAGTGAGGGTGCAAGATGCGTGGAAATTGGTGTACGAAAAATTGCCGGATTTGCCGATCGAAAATAACTACATTTCTAAGGAAACAGGAAAAGTCGATCCTACCAATACTTTAGTCGGGCGATTGATTCGATATCACGTATTTGTCAAAGGACGGCCGCCCAATTACCGCTTTGATTGGAAGTTGAGTTTAGCTGACTATTTGGGGGCGACTCCCGATTATTTGGTGGAAAGCGTTTATCCGGGAAAGGACGTTTTGCGATCGAATCCAATGGAACAGGATCGCGCTGCTATTCAAAGGTTAAATAGAGCACAGCGGGATGCTTTGGTTCAAGCTTTGGTTGATGTTTTTACGGAGAATTCCGGGGGTGGGCGCACACCGACGGCGGGGGAAAAACCACAAGGGCGATCGAATTCGCCGGAGATACCCCAGCCGCAGCCGGGAGATGCGAAGTTGCTGGCACCTTAATACTCATGGATACAGAAACCGGGTTTTTTACGGAAATATTGCTGTTGAGCCTTTAACACAGCTAAAAAACCCGGTTTCTTCCGTTTCGTATTTATGGGTAAGTTCTACTAAGGATCGCGAATTAAATAACTTACAATTTTAATTGTTATTGTGGGATGGGCGTCTCGCCCGTCCTTTTTGGACGGGCGGGACGCCCATCCCACAAACTTGTGGAAGTTATTTACAGCGTATTCCAGGTTTATGAAGTACAGTAGCAGCAGCTTGTAAACCAGTTTTTAAAGTGCTTAGGATTGA